>JBPBPY010000295.1:0-7082 GCA_050954505.1 Janthinobacterium lividum | reverse complement strand
GCCACGGCTGGCGCCAGCGGCTGGAACACGCCCAGCCGTTTGTCGCCGCCGCGAAACAGGGTGGCATGGCCGCCGGCGGCGGCAGCGGCTGCACGGATCTGCACCGCCTGCGCTTCGGCGGCACCGTCTTGCCCGGCAGGATTGCCGTGCTGGTCCGAAAGCATCGCTGCGCTGGCTTCGCCAAGCACCCAGCGCTGCGCGCCGCCCCATTCGATCAAGGTTGGCAAACCGGGCAGCACCGGCTTGGTCAGCGGCGGCAGCGACAGGCGCCACAGGCTCAGACCCGGCCCCGCCGGAGCGGGCTGGGCGGCGCGGAAAAATTCATTGCTCTGTTCGCGCAAGGCAATCCAGAAACGGTCGCCCTGCTCGACGGTTTCGCCGCCGATACGCTGCTGGGCAGCGGCCAGCGCCGGTGCAGCGCCGGACAGGCGCAGCATCAGCACGCCATCATGCCAGGCACTGGCGGTAATCGGCAGCGGCAGGCCGGCCCATTCATTGAGCTTGACGATGGCATCGGCCTGGCGGAATTCAAAGCGCAGCGTGGTTTCAGCCAGCGGCAGCGGCAGCACCTTCAATGAAACTTCCAGCACGATGCCCAGCGACCCCATGGCGCCGGCCAGCAGGCGCGAGACATCATAGCCGGCGACGTTCTTCATGACGCGGCCGCCAAAATGCAGCACATCGCCGCGGCCATCCATCAGGTCGGCACCCAGCACGAAGTCGCGCACGCTGCCCACGGCCTGGCGGCGCGGACCGGCCAGCCCGGCCGAGACCATGCCGCCAACGGTGGCGTTGGGACCGAACCAGGGCGGCTCGAAGGCCAGCATCTGGCGCTGCTCGGCCAGCGCGGCTTCGATTTCGGCAAGCGGTGTGCCGCAGCGCGCGGTGATCACCAGCTCGGTCGGTTCATACTCGACAATGCCGGCATAGTCGGCGGTATCGATCAGTTCGCCATGCACTGCCTGGCCATACCAGTCCTTGCTGCCGCTGCCGCGCAGGCGCACTGGCCGGCGTTCGGCCGAAGCAGAAAGCACGGTTTCGCGGAAATTCTGCAGCACCTGCCATTCGGTGCTGCTGTTGTCGCGCAAACGCAGCGCCTCGCCATCGGCAGTGGCAATGACACGTTCCCTGAACTGTTGTAAGGATGGATCCATCGGTCTCCCTTTCCCGGCTTCTTGCGGGATTCAAAATTGCACATGCAGGTAAAAACAAACCAAGCCAGACGCACAGCGGAAAATACATCGCGCTGTCAAAGCAGGAATCGAAATGCGATCAACGCCTGATCAAAGCAGCGATGGACCCAGCAACCGAGCCAGCAGCCGAAGCAGCAACTGACGCAGCAGTCCAGGCAGCAACTGAGCGATCAACTGATGCAGCAACCGAGGCTGCGACCGTTGCAGCAATCAAGGCACACGCAAGGCACTCGCACAACAGCAATCAAGGCATTTGCCTCATTCAAGATTTTCAAAACCGCGGCAGCGACGCAAACGGCAACTGCCCGCGCCCGACATGCATCTTGCCATATTCAGCGCAGCGCACCAGCGTGGGGACGGCCTTGTCGGGATTGAGCAGCATGGCACTGTCGAACGCCTGTTTGAGTGCGCGGAAGGCGTTGAGTTCAGCCTGGGAAAACTGCACGCACATCGAATTGATTTTCTCAATGCCCACGCCATGCTCGCCGGTGATGGTGCCGCCAACCTCCACGCACAGTTCGAGGATTTCGGCGCCGAACTCTTCGGCACGTTCGAATTCGCCCGGCACATTGGCGTCGAACAGAATCAGCGGATGCAGGTTGCCATCGCCGGCGTGGAATACATTGGCGCAGCGCAGGCCATACCTGCCTTCCATTTCGGCGATGCGCAACAGGACTTGCGCCAGGTTCTTGCGCGGAATGGTGCCGTCCATGCAGTAGTAGTCCGGCGAGATGCGCCCGGCTGCAGGAAAGGCATTCTTGCGGCCGGACCAGAAGCGCAGCCGTTCTTCCTCGGTTTCGGAGACGGCAATCGCACTGGCGCCCGAAGCGGCAAACACTTCCACCATGCGGGCGATTTCATCGGTGACTTCTTCCGGCATGCCGTCGGACTCGCACAGCAGGATGGCTGCCGCATCGATGTCGTAGCCGGCATGCACGAACGGTTCAACCATGCGCGCACTGGTCTGGTCCATCATTTCCAGCCCCGCCGGGATGATGCCGGCGGCAATGATGCTGGCCACTGCATTGCCGCCTTTGACGACATCGTCGAACGAGGCCATGATCACGCGCGCCAGTTGTGGTTTGGGAATCAGCCGCACCGTGACTTCGGTAACCAGGCCCAGCATGCCTTCGGAACCGATGAAGACTGCCAGCAAGTCCAGGCCCGGCGCATCGAGCGCCTCGCTGCCGAGCTCGACGACGTCGCCTTCGATGGTGACCATGCGCACGCGCATGACATTGTGCAGCGTCAGGCCATATTTGAGGCAGTGCACCCCGCCGGAATTTTCCGCGACATTGCCGCCGATGGTGCAGGCAATTTGCGAGGAGGGATCGGGAGCGTAATACAGTCCATGCGCCAGGGCGGCGTCGCTGATGGACTGGTTGCGCACGCCGGGCTGGACCACGGCGGTGCGCGAGGCGGCATCGAGGCGCACAATGCGGTTCAGGCGCGCAGTGGACACCACCACGCCGTCGGCAATCGGCATGGCGCCACCGGACAGGCCCGTGCCGGCGCCGCGCGGCACGATGGGCACCTTCAGTGCCAGGCAGGTTTTCAGCACCGCAATGACTTCTGCTTCATCGGCAGGCAGCACCACCACCATCGGCAATTGCCGGTATGCCGCCAGGCCATCACATTCGTAGGGCCGGGTATCTTCTTCCTTGAACAAGACACTGCTATGTGGCAATACCGCGCGCAAGGCATCGGCAACCTGCTTCTGCCGGGCGATGAACGATTCAGGAGAAAACACCAGTCCCCTACTGCCGGCCCCGGATGAACCACTGCTGCCAGTGGCGGGGGTAGCCGCTGACGTTTCGACGATGGGGCTCATTGCGATTCCTCGGTTCCATGGTTACTCTACGCAAGATAGCAAGAGTGTACCCAAGATTACCGAACTGCGGCAGTTTATACGCGGGAGCATTGACCTTGATCGAGAATCGAATCGAGAGTCAACGCAGGATGGTGAACGCGTCCCGATCAATCAGGCATCGGGACGCGTTCGTTTGCCGGCTGATGGCTGCTGGCAGTTGATTCAGGCAGCGCCAACGTTTCAATCCATCAGACGTTCAGCCGGCCTGCACGCAAGGCCCCCAGCTGTGAAGCCCCATTGAGGAGAGCCGTGCCGGCTTTACCTGATGCCGGATTGGCATCGGCGTGCAATTGCTTGACCACGGCGCTTTGAATTTCGAGCAATTGCTGGCGTGACAGGCTGCCGCTGTTGACCAGTGCCGTGACCTGTTGTTGAAGTGCCAGCTTTTCAGGCACCGACAATTGATCGAAGCGGGAAAACTGGTATTGCAGTGAAATCGCCTCGGCATTTGGCAGATCGCTGGTCAAAGGCGAATCGAGTGTGCCGGAAGCACCGGTGTTTTTCGCTGCTTCCTCTGCCTCCTTGATGGCCTTTTCATAGCGTTCCCGATCGCGGTCCGATATGGGGCTTAATTCCAGGGTCCTTGATGCAGCAATGGAGAGACTCATGACTTTCCTTTCAACAGGGTTGAGAGCGCCACCGTTTCCTTGCGATGAAACGCCGACGACATCCGCGCAAGAGCATTTGCCATATCAAAAAAACTACGTAAAAAACTGCGCGAAAAATCGAGACAGGAGCATGTGAAATTTCAAGCACAATAATTGCGGCAATCTTTTTTACCCGAGACGGCAACAGTGCAAACAGGATTCGGAAGCCGTCCTGGCGAACAAAGCGCAAACGTCGCCAGTGCGCTTGCCGAAAAATGGTTGGCAGAGGACACATCGCTTGCTTGTCGAAGATGCGTGGCGTTAGTAACGCAGAAAAGCAAACGGTTCATTCGCTGTGGAAATTTCCCGATGATCTGTCTGACCGGATGATTGATAAGCCGACACATTATCGAGTGCAATGACGCAACGCGCAGTGCCGGCAAACGAAGCCCAACCGCTCTGGCGCACTTTGGCTTATCATCGCCCCTTCTCACCATAACGAATCTTCCATGGAAAACCGCCTCTCCACCATCGCCACCCGCACTGGCGACGACGGCACCACAGGACTTGGCGATGGCAGCCGCACCTTCAAGGATGGCTTGCGCATCGCCGCCATTGGCGATGTCGATGAGCTCAATACCCACCTTGGCGTGCTGCTGTGCGAAACCTTGCCGGAACGCCTGCGCGACGAACTGCTGTCGATCCAGCATGACCTCTTCGACCTCGGCGGCGAGCTTTGCATTCCCGGTTATGTGATGATCAGCGATGAGCAGGTTGCGCGCCTGGACTTCCTGCTGGCTGACTACAATGCCGCGCTGCCGCCGCTGAAGGATTTCATCCTGCCGGGCGGCTCGCGCGCGGCGGCCCAGGCCCATGTCTGCCGCACCGTGTGCCGGCGCGCCGAACGCAGCCTGGTGGCGCTGGGCCGTGAAGAAGCGCTCAACACCGCGCCGCGCCTCTACATGAACCGCCTCTCCGATCTGCTGTTCGTGCTTGCGCGCGTACTCAATGTACATGCCGGCATGGCCGATGTCTTGTGGCAAAAAGACCGTAACCGGTCGGTTTGAAAAAAATGGTTGCCGCGCGCGCAAATCGCAAGCAAGATTGCCGATGCGCAGTTCTGCAGTAATCCACCCAATGTGAATGGCAATCAAGGCCATCGAATGGAGCCCGGCATGACCGACACCCCGAACCAGATGAGTCCCCGCGCCGCCTGGATGCTGATCCTGGCTGCAGCGGCGATCATGATGATCACCATGGGGGCGCGCCAGACCATGGGCTTGTTTGTTTCGCCGCTCAATACCTCCACCGGGCTGGGCATTGTCACCATCAGTTTTGCGCTGGCCATCGGCCAGCTGGTATGGGGCATTGCGCAACCGGTGTTCGGCGCCGTGGCCGACAAATACGGCTCGGTGAAAGTGATCATCCTCGGCGGCGTGATGCTGGCGCTGGGCACTGCTGCCACACCATTCATGCACAGCCAGGCCGGTTTGATGTTCACCATCGGTTTGCTCACTGCCGCCGGGGCCGGGGCCGGCAGCTTTTCCATCCTGATCGGCGCCACCTCGCAACGCCTGCCGGCGCAGCGGCGCTCGTTTGCCTCGGGTTTTGTCAATGCCGGCGGCTCGTTCGGCCAATTCGTTTTTGCGCCGATGGTGCAAGCCATCATTTCCGCATTCGGCTGGATCAGCGCCATGCTGTCGGTGGCTGCCCTGACCTTGCTGACCATTCCATTGACCTGGCCGTTGCGGCGCCAGCGTGGTGAAGGGGCGCTCACTGGCGCAGCGGCAGGTGCGGCTGCGGGAGAAAATGCCGGCGCCACGGCCGATCCACTTGCTCGTTCAAATGCGGGCTCATCTGCATCCTCATCTGCGCATTCAGCTACGCATTTAACTTCGAATTCAGCTGCTCGTTCAGCCGCAGGCGCAACTGCTCACTCGACCACTGTTCCAACACCGGGCGCACAGCAAATCGCACAAGAAACCATGGGTTTCCAGGTCCAGCGCGCCATCAGGGACCGCAGCTATCTCCTGCTGCATGCAGGCTTTTTCACCTGCGGTTTCCACATCGCGTTCCTGGTCACGCATCTGCCAGGCGAAGTGGCCTTGTGCAACCTGCCGGTCGGCGTGTCGGCCAGCGCGATCTCGCTGATCGGCCTCTTCAATATCGCCGGCAGCCTGACGGTGGGCGCCTTGGGCACGCGCTTTCGGATGAAGAACCTGCTGGCCATCATGTACTTCAGCCGCGCACTGCTGATCGTCTTCTACCTGCTGGCGCCAAAGACCGCCCTGACCTTCTACATCTTTGCCGCCGCACTGGGCGCAACCTGGCTGGCCACGGTGCCGCCGACGGTGGGCCTGGTGGGCAAGCTGTTCGGCACGCGCTATCTCGGCACCTTGTTCGGCCTGACGATGTTTTCGCATCAGATCGGCGGCTTTCTCGGCGCCTGGCTGGGCGGCCTGGCATTCGCCAGCAACGGCAATTACCTGTGGATGTGGTACGCCGACATAGGCCTGGCACTGGCCGCTGGATTGCTGACCTTGCCGGTGCGGGAAGCGGCATTGCAGAGAAAAGTCGTGCTGGCATGAGCACACAAAAACTCGAGCTGCCCTGAGCCAACAGAAAATCGGTTAACGGCAAGGGGATCACAATGGCGCGCGGCAGAAAACTGTATCGGCATAAATTATCGGCAACTGTACAGGTGGGCTTCTGCCCTGCTCCGATATGATTGAGAACCCCGCGCCGGGTCACATGCGAATGGCGCTGTGCGCTTGCGCTTTGATATTGCGCGTGACTCTGGTGCTTCCCTCATGTCAGATAAAGGATGTCTCATGGCGCAAGTCCGTTTCAAGCAGGTCGATGTCTTCACCAGCGTTCGTTTCAAGGGCAACCCGGTTGCCGTCATCCTGCGTGGCGACGATCTGAGCAGTGAACAAATGCAGCAGATTGCCAACTGGACCAACCTGTCCGAAACCACGTTTGTGCTGCCCGCATTCCAGGCCGGCGCCGACTATCGCGTGCGCATCTTCACGCCCGGCTCGGAGCTGCCATTTGCCGGACACCCGACCATCGGCACAGCCCATGCCCTGCTCGAGGCGGGCGCCATCACGCCGAAACAGGGTGTGCTGGTGCAGGAGTGCAAGGCGGGACTGGTCACATTGCAGGTGAGCCGGAAGCCCGATGGCAGCCAGTCGATTTCGTTCACCTTGCCACAGGCGTCCATCACACCGCTCGATGCCGCAGCGGTCACCGAACTGGAAGCCATCCTCGGTGCGCCGGTCAATGCCTCATTCCCGCCCTGCCTGGTCGATGTCGGTCCGCGCTGGATCGTGGCCCAGATGGAGAGTGGCGAAGCCGTGCTGGAGAACAAACCCGATCTGCAGCGCATGGCACGCCAGGACACCGGCGCCAGGGCAACCGGCGTCACCATCT
>JBPBPY010000338.1:0-7099 GCA_050954505.1 Janthinobacterium lividum | reverse complement strand
CATTGTCTGCTGTCGCCAACCAGTGTTGCAGCACTATGCGCCTTTCTCGGCGCCTGCACTTCGCTGGCTTGCCTCGACATCAGTGGTTTCGAACTCGATGCCGATGGCCGCGAAAAAGTCGCCGCGGTCTTGCGGCAACTGCCCATTGCGCCGCGCCTGCTGGTTGGCCAAGCCAGCCCAGGCCCGGTGAATCAAACCACCTCTGCCTCGCTGCCTGTCAAAGCATGAAGTCGTAATGGATCGACAGCGGTGCATGGTCGGAAAATCGCTCATCCTTGTAGATCGACACGGCCGTGGCGGTGCCGGCAATGCCGGCGGTGGCAACCTGGTAATCGATACGCCAGCCGACATTCCTGGCCCAGGCCTGGCCGCGGTTGCTCCACCAGGTATATTGTTCGGCACGCTGGTCGATGCGGCGAAACACGTCGACCAGTTTGAGCTCTTCGAAAATATGCGTCAGCCACGCCCGTTCTTCTGGCAGGAAGCCGGAATTCTTGCGGTTGCCCTTGAAGTTCTTCAGGTCGATTTCCTGGTGGGCGATATTCCAGTCGCCGCAAATGACCACTTCGCGTCCGCATGCTTCGAGCATCTGCAGGTGCGGCAGGAACACTTCCATGAAGCGGAACTTGGCCAGTTGCCGTTCCTCGCTCGATGAACCGGACGGGCAGTACACCGAAATCACGCTGAGCTTGCCGAAGTCGCATTGCACATAGCGCCCTTCGTCATCGAATTCGCCATTGTCGAAGCCGACGGTAACGGAATCAGGCTTGGTTCGGCAATACACGCCAACGCCCGAATAGCCTTTCTTTTGCGCATAGTGGAAGTAACCGGTGTAGCCGTCCGGTGCAAGGAACTGCTCACTCATGTCGCCGGCCTGGGCCTTGAGTTCCTGGACGCAGACGAAGTCGGCATCCTGTTTTGCCATCCATTCGAAAAAGCCCTTCCTGGCTGCGGAGCGAATGCCGTTGAGGTTTGCAGAAATGATGTTCATGGTGGTATTGGGGACGCAGACCGGAAAAAATGAAGGCGCTCAGGATAAGGGGTTCGCGATAAAATAGGCAAACTTTTTCGTCTGCATGCAGGCGGCCACTGGTCGCGCATCGGACCCCGGCCAGCACCGTCGAAGGCGGACACTGGCCCTCATAACCAGGACCTGCGACCATCTTGCCTACCTTACGCCAGCGCTTCATTGCCTTTTCCGTTGCTTCGGGTGTCCTCAAATTCGGCCAGTTCATCACCAAGGCCGGCCGCAATTCACCCTACTTCTTCAATGCCGGCCTGTTCAATGAAGGCGCCATGCTGGGCCGCATTGCCGACTTCTATGCCGATACGCTGATCGAGTCCGGGGTCGAGTTCGACATGCTGTTCGGCCCCGCCTACAAAGGCATCACGCTGGCTTCGGCCACCGCGGTGGCGCTGGCCGGGCGCGGGCGCAATGTGCCGTTTGCCTTCAACCGCAAGGAAGCCAAGGACCATGGCGAAGGCGGCTCGCTGGTGGGCGCGCCATTGCGCGGACGCGTGGTGATCGTCGATGACGTCATTTCCGCCGGCACTTCGGTGCGTGAATCGGTCGAGCTGATCCATGCCGCTGGCGCCACCCCGTGCGCAGTCTTGATTGCGCTCGACCGCATGGAGCGCTCGGGCAAGGACGACCAGCTGTCGGCCAACTCCGCGGTTCAGGAAGTCAGCCGCGAGTTCGGCATTCCTGTCATTTCGATAGGTAGTCTTACGGATTTACTGGAATACATCTCGGGCGATGTAGCAGATACGCAACTTTTGCAGCACAAAGATGCGGTCGCGCAGTATCGCTTGCGTTATGGTATAGCCTGAATTGCGCATGGCAATGGGCATATGGCGAAGTGATTCACCGCCATTGTGCCGTCTTCCCAAGCTGGTATTTCATCTGTGAACTTCTGACTTGAATTGAGAGATTGGTGTGAACAATGCGTCGGCCCTGCTGGTTTTGATCTTGTCTGCAGCAAGTCTTGCACCATTGTCGGTGCAGGCGCAGATTTTCATTTGCAAGGATGCCAAAGGCAAGACCCATACGTCGGACCGGCCGATCGAAGAGTGCAACAACACGGCCATGCGCGAAGTCGACAAGAGCGGTGTGACCAGGCGCGAGATTGCCGCACCGCTGACGGCAGAACAGAAACGGCAAGCCCAGATCGACGAGCAAAAGCGCAAGGCCGAAGCGGTGGCAGCAGCTGACCAGCGCAACAACGACCGTGCCATCATGGCGCGTTTTCGCAATGAAGACGATATTGCCGTGGCGCGCCAGCGCAGCACTGACCAGGTACGTGAAGCATTGCGCCAGTCGCGCGCAAACTATGTCGAACTGGAGAGCCGGCGCACCACGCTGCAGGCACAGGTCGATCAGCTACAGGCCGGCAAGAAGCGGGTGCCGGCAGATGTGACACGCAAGCTCGACGATACCGACGCCCAGCTGGCCAGCCAGTCCAGGCTGATCGGCGCCCAGGAAGCGGAATTCGAAACCATCGAGGCACGCTTCGATGCCACCTTGAAGCGTTTCCGGGAATTGATGACGCAGACGGCGCACCAGTAGACTCCAGCCGTTCTCCGGCCTGTCTGTCTGCCAGCCTGTCAGCCGGTCAGCTTTTGCCGCAGCATTTCCGTCAGTTGCGCCGGGTTGGCCTTGCCCTTGCTGGCTTTCATGGCCTGGCCGATCAGCGCATTGAACGCCTTCTCTTTGCCAGCGCGGAATTCTTCCACCGACTTGGCATTGTTCGCCAGCACGTCATCGATGAGCTTTTCGATTGCGCCGCTGTCGGAGATCTGCCGCAAGCCCTTGGCATCGATGACCTGGTCGGCCAGGTCGGGATCGCTGCCGGCTGCCTCCCACATGGCGCTGTAGACTTCCTTGGCCAGTTTGTTGGAAATCGTGCCGTCGGCAATGCGCTTCAACAGCAAGGCAAACTGTACGGCACTGACGGGTGACTGGCTGATGTCGACCCCGGCGCGGTTCAGGGTCGATGAGACATCGCCCATGAGCCAGTTGGCCGCCAGCTTGGCTTGTTCGCGCCCGGCACTGGTGAGCGCCGATTCGAAATAAAACGCCATGGCCTTTGATTGCGTCAGCAGCGCCGCATCGTATTCCGGCAGCGCATACTCGCTGATGAAACGCTCGCGCATGGCACCCGGCAACTCCGGCATGGCGGCCTTGACCTGGGCAATCCACTCCTGACTGATGACCAGCGGCGGCAAGTCCGGATCAGGGAAATAGCGGTAATCCTGTGCGTCTTCCTTGCTGCGCATCGAGCGTGTTTCCTTGCGGTCCGGATCGTAGAGCCGGGTTTCCTGCACCACGCGGCCACCATCTTCGATCATCTCGATCTGGCGCCGTACCTCGAAATTGATCGCTTCCTCCAGGAAGCGGAATGAATTGAGGTTCTTGACTTCGCAGCGCGTGCCGTAGGCTTGCTGGCCAACCGGGCGCACCGAGACATTGGCGTCGCAGCGAAACGAGCCTTCCTGCATGTTGCCGTCGCAAATGCCCAGCCAGGTCACCAGCGAATGCAGCGCCTTGGCGTAAGCCACCGCTTCGGCGGCGCTGCGCATGTCCGGTTCGGTGACGATTTCCAGCAGCGGCGTGCCGGCCCGGTTGAGGTCGATGCCGGTCATGCCGTCATAGTCTTCATGCAGCGACTTGCCGGCATCTTCTTCCAGATGGGCGCGTGTGAGCTGCACCGAACGCAGTTCCGCTTTGCCATCCTTTTCCAGCATGAACGAGACGCGCCCGCCAACGACCACCGGAATCTCGAACTGGCTGATCTGGTAGCCTTTGGGCAGGTCGGGATAGAAATAATTCTTGCGCGCGAAAATCGAAGATGGCGAGATGGTCGCGCCAATTGCCAAGCCGAACTGGATGGCACGCTCGACGGCACCGCGGTTCATGACCGGCAGCACGCCTGGCAGCGCCAGGTCGACCGGGCAGGCCTGGGTGTTGGGCTCGGCGCCAAAACGGATCGGCGCGCCGCTGAAGATCTTCGACGCGGTGGTGAGCTGCGTATGTGTTTCCAGACCGATGACGACTTCCCACTGCATGATATTCCTCGCTGATGTTCCACTACATTGTTCGATAAGTGCGGCCGGGCCGTTCCTGGCCAAGCGGCGCGACGCTGCCGGCGCAGCGCCGGCGTGCTCAGATTGCCTCGGGCGTGCGCAGATGCCAGTCGGTGACGCCCTGGTACTGGTGGGCCACATTGAGCAATTGCGCTTCCTGGAAATAATTGCCGATCAATTGCAGGCCGACAGGGCGGCGGGCATTTTTTTCACCCTGGCCAAACCCGCAAGGCACCGACATGCCGGGCAGGCCCGCCAGGCTGGTGCCGAGCGTGAAGATGTCGGCCAGGTAGTTGGCCACCGGATCGTCGGCCTTGTCGCCAAGGTCCCAGGCCACCGTGGGCGCCACCGGTCCGATGATCACATCGCATTCGGTAAACACCTGCTGGAAATCCTGAGCGATCAGGCGGCGGATCTTTTGCGCCTGCAGGTAGTAGGCATCGTAATAGCCGTGCGAGAGCACATAGGCGCCCACCAGGATGCGGCGCTGGACTTCCTGGCCAAAGCCTTGCGAGCGCGATTTCCTGTACATGTCGGAGAGGTCGCCGTAGTTTTCGGCGCGGTGGCCATAACGCACACCGTCGAAGCGCGACAGGTTCGAGGACGCTTCCGCCGGTGCAATGACGTAATACGCCGGGATCGACAGTTCGGTATGCGGCAGCGAAACATCGACCAGCGTGGCGCCCAGGCGCACGTATTGCTGCAGCGCTGCGCGCACGGCCTGTTCGACGTCGCCGGCCAGGCCGGGGCCGAAATACTCACGTGGCACGCCGATCTTCAAGCCGGCCAGCGGATGTTCGAGGTCGCGGCTGAAATTTTCCGGGCCGCGTTCAACCGAGGTCGAGTCCCGCGCATCGAAACCGGCCATGGCCGAGAGCAGCAGTGCACAGTCTTCGGCGCTGCGCGCCATGGGCCCGCCCTGGTCCAGCGAAGAGGCGTAGGCGATCATGCCAAAGCGCGAGACCCGGCCATAGGTCGGCTTGATGCCGGTAATGCCGCAAAAGGCGGCCGGCTGGCGGATCGAGCCGCCGGTATCGGTGCCGGTGGCCGCCGGGCACAGGCCGGCGGCCACGGCGGCGGCCGAGCCGCCCGATGAGCCACCCGGAATGGCGCGCTGGTCCCAGGGGTTTTTCACCGCGCCGAAATAGGAATTCTCGTTTGACGAGCCCATGGCAAACTCATCGCAATTGGCCTTGCCGATGGTGACCATGCCGGCCTGGTTGAACAGCTCGACCACGGTGGCGTCGAATGGACTCATGTAGCCAGCCAGCATTTTCGAGCCGGCGCTCGAAGGCCAGTTGCGCGTGACGAAAATATCCTTGTGCGCAATCGGAATGCCGGTCAGCGGGTTGGCTTCACCGCTGGCCAGCAGAACGTCAGCGGCGGCAGCCTGCTTCAGGGTGGCGGCTTCATCGACATGGATGAAGGCATTCAGGTCGCTGGCCCGGATGCGGCCAAGGAACAGCGTCGCCAGTTCGGTGGCGGAAATCTGCTTGCTGGCCAGCAGCGCCGAGAGCTGCTTGATGGTTTTGGTATGCATGGTAGGGCGTCTACAATTCTTGTTGAAAACAAATCGACGGAGTCAATCTCGGGCAGGCAGCCAGGTGGTCCGTCCTGCAGCATGCCTTGTTCGAACCGGTGGGCCAAACTGGCCTGGCCATCGGCCCAGGGCATTGGCGGCCAGGATGCCGAAACCGGGCCGGCCGCCTGCGCCAGCTGCCGGCACTTCCTTGCAGGATGTGCCGCGGTGGATGCCACAATCGGCACTGCAGTCAGCATGCCGTGGCGGCACAATGCTACTCGATGACTTTCGGCACCAGGTACAGGCCGTCGCGTACCGACGGCGCCGGCTTTTGATAATCCTCCCGATGGTCGGCTTCAGTGACCAGATCGTCGCGCAGGCGCAGGGCGACGATGTCCTGGTACGCGGCCATCGGCTGGGACAGCGGCAGTACGCCGGTGGTATCGACTGCCTTCATCTTCTCGACCAGCGCAAAGATGCCGTTGAGCTTGTCCAGCGTTTGCGCGGACTGGGATTCATCGAGTTCGAGTTGCGCCAGGATGGCAAGTCGTTTGACGTCGGAGAGTTCTAGTGGCATGGCGTTGGAAGGTTTGCAAGCGCCTGATCGACAAAAGCGCAACAGCGGGTTGGAAGAATAACAAATACCGGAAGCATGTGCCGGCAAGTTCGGGAGCGTCAAATTACCCAGATGAAACTGGCGGCGGAAATTTAACCGGAGCACGCCGGATTTTGGTGAAAATCCGGCGCCGACTGTGGTTCGGCGACCGATTTTTGCCAGCCCGATCAACGAATCACGGTGAAATTATAAGGTAGAATGTCGGGTTGATGACCGCTGGCGCCGTCGCATTTCCAGACTTTTGCCGACTTTGTGCCGCCGCGGATGAAAATTAACCCCGATTAGTAGCGTTTGACAACTTGCTCCCGACCAGGCGCAACGTCGTTTTGCATGCCGCACCTTTCCAGGCGCATGGCCGCAGGACGGTGCGCCGCCGCAGGATGCCAGCATTTTTGCAGGATGTTGCGCAGCAGGTTTGTCAGGCACTCTTCATTACCGAGCACCCCAGGCGCTCTCAGGACATACCATGTTTGGATTTTTACGCAGTTATTTTTCGAATGACCTGGCCATCGATCTCGGCACTGCGAACACGCTGATCTATGTACGCAGCCAGGGCATCGTGCTCGACGAGCCATCGGTGGTGGCCATTCGCCAGCAGGGCGGTCCGAACGGCAAGAAGACCATCATGGCAGTGGGCAAGGAAGCCAAGCAGATGCTGGGCAAGGTGCCTGGCAATATCGAAGCCATCCGGCCGATGAAGGATGGCGTGATCGCCGACTTCACCGTCACCGAGCAGATGCTCAAGCAATTCATCCGCATGGTGCATGACACCAAGCTGTTCAAGCCTTCGCCGCGCATCATCATCTGTGTCCCCTGCGGTTCGACCCAGGTCGAGCGGCGCGCCATCCGCGAGTCGGCGCTCGGCGCCGGCGCCTCGC
>JBPBPY010000330.1:0-7125 GCA_050954505.1 Janthinobacterium lividum | reverse complement strand
TCAGTCGAGACCCGTCCCGGAATGATCGCCAGGATGCTCTGGCCGAAGCGCACCAGCAATTCGTCGATGATGTCGCCAGGGGGCAGGCCTGCATGGGCTTTGACCGCCTGGGCCAGCAGCGGCTGGTACTCCGGCTTTTGCACCGCCTTGAGTATCAGCGATGGATTGGTGGTGGCGTCGCGCGGCGTGAAGGCTTCGATCGACTGGAAGTCGCCGGTATCGGCCACGATGGTGGTGTATTGCTTGAGTTGGTCGAGCTGGTTCATGATGGAATGATGTTCAGGTTGATCTGGGTGAATGCAGAATGGGATGACCGAGTGTTGAACAAGGGTTGACCATACGCTGATTGTACGTTGACCTGTGTTGACCGCATGTTCATCGTGTATTGACAGAATGATGACTGAAACGCGGATCAAATGAAAACGCAATGATGGGCAAACGATGCGCTTGCTCAATGAGTGCAGGCGCGTTCGATGCGTTCAATCGCAGGGTTGGCTCACTCGCAGGAGCGCGCCGCTTCACTGATGAAAGCCTCGAATTGCAGGTCAAGTCTTTGCACGGCATTTTGCGCCGCCAGCATTTTCTTGCGAAACTCCGGTCCACGCTTGAGCGCCAGGCCGACAGCCAGGATATCGATGGCCATCAAATGGGCCAGGCGCGCCGACATCGGCGTGTAGGGGTCGGTATCGGCTTCCAGGTCGACCGCGATGAGCACGTCGGCCAGCGCCGCCAGCGGCGTGCCGCTCGGTGCCAGAACAATGACGTCGGCACCGGCACTGCCGGCCAGGGCGACGCTGCGCAGCAGCTGCGTACTCTTGCCATGGCGCGATATCGCCAGCACGGCGTCGCCCGGGCGCAGCATGGCCGCCGAAATGGCATGCAGGTTGGGGTCGGAACAGGCTTGTGCCGCCACGCCGGCGCGCGAGAACTTGTGCTGGGCATCGCTGGCCACCAGGCCCGAGGCACCCTGGCCATAGATTTCAATGCGGCTGGCGCTGGCCAGGCATTCCATGGCCCGCTGGACGGCGTCGGCATCGAGGTTGCTGCGCAAATCGAGCAGCGCATTGATCGAGCGGCTGCAGACCTTGCCGATCACATCCGCAGCCAGGTCTTCCTGGCGCGTCGACTCGGCCGCGCCCGGTGGCGCCAGTGCCAGCGCCTGTACCAGCTTGAGCTTGAATTCCTGCCAGCCGCCATAGCCGATGGCGCGGCAAAAACGCACCACGGTCGGCTCCGATACACCGGCACTGCGGGCCAGCGCCGTGATGTTCTGCGCCACCGTGATTTCCGGGCGCTCCAGCACTGCCAGGGCAACCTTGCGCTCGGACTTCGACAGCAGGTCCAGCCGGGTGCGGATCGAATCGAGCAGCATGCGGCCTCAGACTTCCGGCAAGGATTCTTCGCGCCACTGCAGGCCGTCACGGCCGATCAGTGCGCTTGAGGCTGCCGGTCCCCAGCTGCCCGAGGTGTACGGAATCGGATCGCTGTCTTCCTGCTCCCAGAAGTTCAGGATCGGTTCCACCCAGGTCCAGGCCGCTTCGAGTTCATCGCTGCGCATGAACAATGTGAGCTGGCCGCGCAGCACATCCATGAGCAAGCGTTCATAGGCTTGCATGCGCGGCTTCTTGAAGGTTTCGCGGAAGTCCAGTTCCAGGTCGACCGGTTTCAAGCGCATGCCATCGCCGGGCGTCTTGGCCATCAGGTACAAGTGCAGGCCCTCATCGGGCTGCAGCCGGATCACCAGCGAGTTGGGCTGGAAACTGCCCACCGACTGGGCGAAGATCGAATGCGGAATCGCCTTGAAACGCACCACGATTTCTGCCAGCTGGTCGGCCATGCGTTTGCCGGTGCGCAGGTAGAACGGCACGCCAGCCCAGCGCCAGGTATCGATCTCGGCTTTGACGGCAACAAAGGTTTCGGTGCGGGTACCCGGTGCGGCACCGGGTTCGCTGCGGTAGCTGGGCACGGCGACGCCATCGACATGGCCGTTGCGGTATTGACCGCGCACCACGTTCTGCACCAGTGTGGCCGGCGTGAATGGTTTGAGCGAACGCAGGATCTGCAGCTTTTCATCGCGCACCGCGTCGGCGGCAACCGAGGTCGGCGGCTCCATGGCGACGATGCACAGCAATTGCAGCAGGTGGTTTTGCAGCATGTCGCGCAAGGCGCCGGAATTTTCGTAGTAGCCCATGCGGTTGCCAACGCCGAGTTCTTCGGCAATCGTGATCTGCACATCAAAAATCCATTCGCGCCGCCAGAGGGGTTCGAAAAGGATGTTACCGAAACGCAGCGCCAGCAAGTTCTGCACCGCTTCCTTGCCGAGATAGTGGTCGATGCGGAAGATCTGCGATTCGGCAAACACCTGGCCGACTTCGGCATTGATCTGGCGCGCGCTGGCCAAGTCGCGGCCCAGCGGCTTTTCCAGTACCACACGCGAGTTCTCGGTGGCCAATCCACAGCCGCGCAGGTTGTGGCAAATGGTGGCAAACAGGGAAGGGGGCGTGGCCAGGTAATAAATGCGCGTGACCTTGTCATCGGTGCGCATGGCATCGACCAAGGCCTGGTAGGTCGCTGCATCGGTGGCGTCAAGCGAGACATAATTGACGCGGCCGGTGAAGTTGCTCCATGCCGCTTGCGAAAATGTCTCGGCAGGAATGTGGGGACGGGCATCCTTTTCAACGGTTGCCAGGTAGTCTTCGCGCGAGAGGTCGTGCCGCCCCACGCAAAGGATGCGCGCGGCGGCAGGAAAGTCCTTGTGGCGCGACAGCGAATACAGGGCCGGCATCAATTTTCGCATCGCCAGGTCGCCACTGCCACCAAACAGCACCAGGTCAAAATCGGTCAAAGCCATAGTCGAATCCAGACACATCAAAAACGCGATACTCGGTCAGCCGCCGGGACCAGGCTTCGTGCCGGTTCCTTGCGGCCACTCCACTTCCATGCTGCTACTGCACTGCCCGGGCCCGGGCAATCAAACCGCTGGTCGACGCATCATTGGTGCTGGCAGCGACACCGCCCTCGAGTTCCTGCAGGATTTTTTTCGCCAGTACCTTGCCCAGCTCGACGCCCCATTGATCGAAGCTGTTGATGCCCCAGGCCACCCCTTGCACAAACACCTTGTGTTCGTACAGTGCGATCAGTGCACCGAGCGTGGCAGGGGTCAGCGCGTCCATCAGAATGGTATTGCTGGGCCGGTTGCCGGGGAAAACCCGGTGCGGCAGCAGCGCGGCGATCTGCTCGGGCGTCTTGCCCTGTTCCTGCAATTCTTCCTCGACCTCGGCGTCCGATTTGCCGCGCATGAACGCCTTCGATTGCGCAAAGCAGTTGGCCAGCAGGGCGGCGTGATGCCCGGGCAGAATATGGCCAGGCTTGAGCGCGGCAATGAAATCGACCGGAATCACATTGGTGCCCTGGTGCAGCAGCTGGAAAAACGCATGCTGTCCATTGGTGCCGACATCGCCCCAGATCGCCGGGCAGCTTGGGGTGCGCAACGGCGTGCCGGCAGCGGTGACCCGCTTGCCGTTGCTTTCCATTTCCAGCTGTTGCAGGTAGTCGGGGAATTCGGCCAGGTCCTGGTGGTAGGGTGCAATCGACAGCGATGTGCAGCGGAAGAAATTGCGGTTCCAGACGCCCACCATTGCCATCAAGACCGGCATGTTCTGTTCCAGCGGCGCGGTCAGGAAATGCTGGTCCATGGCATGGGCACCGGCGAGGAATTCATGGAACTGCTCGATGCCCACCGCAATCGCCACCGACAGGCCGATCGACGACCAGATCGAATAGCGGCCACCGACCCAATCCCAGAACGGGAACATGTTGTCTGCATCGATGCCGAATTGTTCGCCACCCGGCACATTGCTGGTCAGGGCGACGAAATGTTTGGCCAGCTCGCCCTCGGCGGCGTGACCAAGAAACCAGCGCCGCGCCGACTGCGCATTCATCATGGTTTCCTGGGTGGTGAAGGTTTTCGAGGCGATGATGAACAGCGTGGTGGCCGGATCGACGCGCGAAAGCACGGCGTCGAGGTCGTGGCCGTCGACATTCGAGACGAAATGCAGCGTCAGCCGCGCATGGCAGTAGGGCCGCAGCGCCTTGCACACCATCTTCGGGCCAAGGAAGGAGCCGCCAATGCCGATGTTGACGATGTCGGTGATCTTCTTGCCGGAAAATCCCACCCAGGCGCCCGAGCGGACGCGCTCGGCAAACCTGCCCATGCGCTCCAGCACGGCATGGATGTCGGCGTTGACATCCTGGCCGTCGACGATCTGTGCCAGCGCCTTGTGTCCGCCTTGCGGTCCGGCCTGCTGGCGCGGGGCGCGCAAGGCAACGTGCAGAACCGGCCGGTCTTCGGTGGTATTGATTCTTTCTCCGGCAAACATGGCAGTGCGCCGTTCTTCAATGCCGCATTCGCGCGCCAGCTTCATCAGTAGCGCCATGGTTTCGTCAGTCACCAGGTTTTTCGAGTAATCGAAAAACAGACCGGCCGCCTCGATGGAAAAGCGCGCGAAGCGCTGGGGATTGGCGGTAAACAAATCGCGCAAATGCCAGTTGACTGCGCTGGCATGGTGGGTTTGCAGATCGGAATAGGAAGCGGCAGTCGTCAGGTCCACGTTGTGCATGTCTACTGAAAAAGGTTGAATTAACATTGACTATACATCAGAGTTTGGTAATTCCACTACAATTTTATCGCCGAAATTTTGCCCTTGTTCGCCTCGAACCCGGACTTTTTGCCGCATGGATATTTCATCAAATGCGCCGGCACAATCGCATGGTCTTTTGAGAAACATCAACTTATCGAGAAATGGCCAGTGAAAACGGGGCTGCCGTCAGCAGCAATACATTGCCCTGGCTGGTATAAAGAAAAGTTGAAAAATTGCTGTAGTATAATTTCAGCGAACCCGACCAGAAGGATTTTGCCATGCCTGTCCATCCCGTCCTCAGTGCCGTCACGGCACGCATCATCGAACGCAGCCGTCCCTATCGCAGCGCCTATCTGGCGCGCATCGACCTGGCCAGGCGCCAGGAAGTGCAGCGCACCGCATTGGCCTGTACCAATCTGGCGCACGGGTTCGCCGCCTTTCCTTCCAACGACAAGCTGGTCTTGCGCGAGCAGAAGAAGCCTTCGGTGGCGATTGTCTCGGCATACAACGACATGCTCTCGGCGCACCAGCCATTCGAGCACTTTCCGCAGCTGATCAAGGAGGCGGTGCGCAAGGCGGGCGGCGTGGCGCAGTTTGCCGGCGCCACGCCGGCAATGTGCGACGGTGTCACCCAAGGCCAGCCGGGCATGGAGCTGTCGCTGTTCTCGCGGGACGCCATCGCCATGGCAACCGCGGTGGCACTGTCGCATAACATGTTCGATGCCGCCGTCTATCTCGGTGTGTGCGACAAGATCGTGCCGGGATTGCTGATCGGCGCTCTGCATTTTGGACACCTGCCTGCGGTGTTCATTCCAGCCGGCCCCATGACCAGCGGCATGTCGAACCCGGAAAAGTCGCGCATCCGTCAGCTGTATGCACGCGGCGAAATCGGCCGCGACGGTTTGCTGGAAGCCGAATCGAAGTCCTACCATGGCGCTGGCACCTGTACCTTCTATGGCACCGCCAACAGCAACCAGATGCTCATGGAAGTCATGGGCCTGCATTTGCCTGGCGCTGCATTCATCACGCCGACCACGCCCTTGCGCGATGGCCTCACGGCTGCTGCAGCCCAGCGCGCCGTGACGCTGTGCGATGTCGGCGTCGACGCCGCTGCCTATCATGCGCCGGCAGGCTTGCCGGCACCGTCGGGCTACCTGCCGGTAGGCCATGTGGTCGATGAAAAAAATATCGTCAATGCCATCTGTGCCTTGCTTGCCACGGGCGGTTCGACCAACCATACGCTGCATCTGGTGGCCATCGCCCGCGCGGCCGGCATCGTCATCGACTGGAATGATTTCAGCGCACTCTCGGCGGTAGTGCCGCTGGTGGCGCGCATCTATCCGAACGGCGACGCCGACGTGAATTATTTCCAGGCCGCCGGCGGTCCCGGTTTCGTGATCCGCGAATTGCTTGATGCCGGCCTGCTGCATGACGATGTGAAGACCATCCTCGGCACCGGCTTGCGCGCCCATGCCAGCGAGCCCTTCCTCGACAATGACACCGTGGTCTGGCGCGCGGCAGCGGCCACCAGTGGCGACGAAGAAGTCTTGCGCGGCGCAGCCGCACCGTTCTCCGACGAAGGCGGCCTGCGCCTCTTGGCCGGCAACCTGGGACGCGCCGTCATCAAGGTCTCGGCCGTGAAGCCGCAATACCGCATCGTCAAGGCACCGGCCATCGTTTTCAATTCGCAGGAAGAATTCATGCACGCCTTCCATGCCGGAGAGCTCGAGCGCGACTTCGTTGCCGTTCTGCGCCTGCAGGGGCCACGTGCCAACGGCATGCCGGAGCTGCATGCCCTGACGCCGGCACTGGGCAGCCTGCAGGATGCCGGGCGCCATGTAGCGCTGGTCACCGACGGGCGCATGTCGGGCGCTTCGGGCAAGGTGCCGGCAGCCATCCATGTCTCGCCCGAAGTGCTGGCAGGCGGACCGCTGGGACGCGTGCGCAGCGGCGACATGATCCACCTCGATGCCGAGGCAGGCGTGCTCGAGGCCCTGGTCGATGCAGCAGAATGGATGCGTCGCGGCCGCGAGGAAGTCGACCTGGCTTCGAATGAAGTCGGCATGGGACGCGAACTGTTTGCCATGTTCCGCAATGCCGTCAGCACGGCTGAAGAGGGCGCCGCGACCTTTGGTTTGCCGCCACCGCTGAAGGTGGTCGAGCCGGAAATCAATCTGCCGGGCCACGGCGAGGCGGAGCCATTCAATGATGAAGATCATTTGATCAAGCATCCGATAGGCTGAGGCGCCAGGGTGCCAAGCTGTATCCGGGCAGGTGACGCTGCCCGGGCATTCCACGCTCATCGAAAGGAAGACATGAATCTGCTCGACATCATGCACGCCTCGCCGGTCATCCCGGTGATTGCGATCGACAATCTCGACCATGCAGTCCCGTTGGCACGCGCGCTGGTGGCCGGCGGCATCCGGGTGCTGGAAATCACGCTGCGCACCGAACACGGCCTGGCAGCCATCCGCGCCGTTGCCGA
>JBPBPY010000138.1:0-7235 GCA_050954505.1 Janthinobacterium lividum | reverse complement strand
GCGCCAGGCCCATCGACGGTTCATCGAGCAGGATCACTTCCGGGTTGAGCATGACGGCACGCGCCATGGCCAGCATCTGCTGCTCGCCGCCCGAGAGGGTGCCGGCAAGCTGGTGCTGGCGCTCCTTCAGGCGCGGGAACAATTCCAGCGCCTTTTCCAGATCCTGCTGCACATCGCCGCGCGGGCGCGAGCGGGTAAAGCGCGGAAAGGCGCCCAGCAGCAGGTTGTCGGTCACGCTCATGGTGGAGAACACGCGTCGGCCCTCGGGCGAGTGCGCCAGTCCCGCGCGCGCAATCTTGTGCGACTCCAGGCCGGCGACTTCCGCGCCGGCCAGTTTCACGCTGCCGCTTTTCGGCTTGATCATGCCGGAGATGGCGCGCATGGTGGTGGTCTTGCCGGCGCCGTTCGAGCCGATCAGGGTGACGACCTTGCCCTTCGGGACTTCCAGCGAAATGCCGTGCAGGACTTCGACCTTGCCGTAGGCCGCGTGCAGGTTGGTAATGGTCAGCATGTCAGGCTCCTGCAGGGGTTGGGGCGGTGCCGCCTTCAGCACTGCCGCCCAGATAGGCGGCAATCACCTTGGTGTCGGCCTGGACGGCAGCCGGTTTGCCTTCGGCGATCTTCTGGCCAAAGTCAAGGACGGTCACGGTATCGGAAATCGACATCACCACATCCATGTGATGTTCGATCAGGATGATGGTAATGCCATGCTGGCGGATCTTGCGGATGATGGCCACCAGTTCCTTGATGTCGGGCGCCGTAAGGCCGGCGGCCGGTTCATCAAGCAGCAGCAGGGCTGGATTCAAGCCCAGAGCGCGGCCGATTTCCAGCACGCGCTGTTTGCCATAGGGCAGGTTGCGCGCTTCCTCGCCCGCCAGCATGGCCAGTCCGGCAAACTGCAGGATGCCGGCAGCGCGTTCGCGTGCCTGGCGTTCCTCGCGCTTGTAGCGCGGCGTATGCAGCATGACGTCGAGCACATTGCTCTTGAACGTGTGGTGCAGGCCGACCAGCACATTTTCCAGCGCACTCATCTCGCCGAACAATTGCACATTCTGGAAAGTGCGGGCAATGCCGCCCAGCGCAATCGATGATGGCGTGGCGCCGGAAATTTCAGCGCCGTTGAATTCGACCACGCCGGCGGTTGGCTTGTAGATGCCGGTCAGCACATTCATCATCGTGCTCTTGCCCGAACCGTTCGGGCCGATCAAGCCATGAACGGTGCCGCGCGTGATGGTGAGGTCGACTTCGTTGAGCGCCTTCAAGCCACCGAACTGCATCAGGATGCGTTTGGCCGCCAGCAGGCTGGCGCCGCTGCCGGCAGGAATGCCGGCCTGGTCCCAGGCCCGCGCTTCATCGGCCACCACCGCCATGCTGGTGACCGACTTCGGTCGCATGCGCCCCAGCAGCGTGCGGGCAAAGCCGATGATGCCATCCTGCAGGTAATACACCACGAACAACGTCATCAGACCAAACACCGTCAGGCGCCAGTCGGTCATGTTTTCCAGCTGCCAGGAAAACACCGCCAGCGCCACTGGCGCCAGCACCGGCAGCGCCACCTGGCGCAGGCTGCGCGCACCGCGCACAAGCACGACGGCGCCGGCAATCACGGCAATGATGGCCGCGCCGGTGGCGATCTGGCGAAACAGCGTGATGTCGGCCAGCAGGCTGGGCAGCATGACCACGATCAGCGCGCCAAGCAGCGATCCGCTGCGCGTCTTGCGCCCACCCATGATGACGGCCAGCAGGAACAGGATGGTCAGCTCGAAGGTATAGGTATTGGGCGAGATGTATTCTTCCGAATAGGCATACAGGCTGCCGGCCAGTCCGGCCAGTGCGGCGCTGATGACGAAGGCCGTGACCTTGTAGCGGTACACCGAGACACCCATGCAGTCGGAGGCAATCGGACTGTCGCGCAAGGCTTCGAACGCCCGCCCCAGATGCGACTTCAGGATGCGGTGGACAACGATCAGCGACACCACCATCAGCACGGCGACCAGGTAGAAGAATTCCACTTCGCTCAGCTTGTGGCCCAGGAACGATGGCTTGGGCAGCTTGATACCCATCGGTCCTTCGGTCAGGAATGTCATCTCGTTGATCAGGATCTGGATGATGGTGCCGAAGGCCAGCGTCACCATCGCCAGGTAGGGACCCGTCACCCGCAGGGCCGGCAGCGCCAGGATGGCGCCGAACAGGGCGGTGACGGCAATGCTGGCCGGTGCCGCTACCAGGAACGGCATGCCCAGCTTGAAGACCAGCACGCCGGTCGTGTACGAACCGATGCCGAACAGGCCGGCGTGGCCCAGCGATACCTGGCCGGTGTAGCCGACCACGATGTCGAGGCCAAACAGCAGAATGGCATAGATCAGGATGGTTTCAGCCAGATGGACATAATACGGATTGGTGAAGACCAGCGGGAAGACGGCCAGCAGGACGATGCCCACCATGCCGATGAAAAAGGTTTTTTTATTCATGGTCAGACCTTCTTGATGGCAGTCTTGCCGAACAGGCCGGCTGGTTTCACGGCCAGCACCAGCAGCAGCAGCACCAGGCCCGGGACTTCCTTGTAGCCGGTGGAAATGTAGAAGCCGGTAATGGTTTCGGCAATCCCCAGGATCAGGCCGCCGACGATGGCGCCCATGCCCGAGGTCAGGCCGCCGATGATGGCCACGGCAAAGGCCTTCAGGCCAAGCGCCGTTCCCATGGTGGCGCCGGTCAGTGTCAGCGGCGCCACCAGCACGCCGGCAAAGGCAGCCGTGGCCGAGGACAGCGCATAGGAAAAGGTGATCACCATGCTGGTGTTGATGCCCATCAGGCCGGCAGCATCGCGGTCGTTGGAGGTGGCCACCACCGCCTTGCCGTAGATCGATTTGCGGTTGAACATTTCCACCGCCAGCATCATCGCCAGCGCGCCCAGCACCACCACCACCTGCATCGGCTGCACATTGGCGCCAAACACCTGGAATGGTGTTGCGGTGAGGGGCGAAGGGAAGGTCAGATCATCCTTGCCCCAGATGTTTTCCGCCACGTTCTTGAAGATGATGGCCAGGGCGATGGTCGACATGATCCAGCCGAATTCCGACTTCAGCTTGATGGCCGGACGCACGCCGATCCACTCGACGAACATGCCCTGCAGCGCGCCGAAGACGATGACGATCGGAATCATCAGCCAGTAGTTCAGGTAGGGGCCGCCGTGGATATTGCCCACCAGCGAGAGGCCGACCAGGGCGCCAAGCATCAGCGCTTCACCCTGGCCGAAATTGAGCGTGCCGGAGGTGGCAAACGTGAGCTGGTAACCGAAGGCAATGACCGCGTAGATCATGCCGAGCGCGATGCCGCTGAAGACGAGTTGCAGCAGGATTTCCATGTTTTTATCCGGGAAAAGTCAAATGGGAGGTCGGGAGGGATGCAGCGAAAACGCTGCGCCGGTTACCGCAAAAAAGCCAGCACCCGGACATCGGGGGCTGGCCATGTTTGCGCTGCGAACCTGGTGCTGCGGATTGAACCGCCACACCGGTGCGCCCGTCAGCGGCTCATTTGCCCAGCGTCTTGGCCAGCACGACGCGGCCACCCTTGACCTGGCCAAACATGGTCATGCCAGGCTTGATGGCTTCATGGTCATCTTTTGAAAACGGCTTGTCGTAGGATGTGACCACGCCATCGACCTTTTCATTCAGGTTTTCCAGTGCAGCGCGCACCTTCGAGCCGTCGGTGGTGCCGGCCTGCTTGATGGCGGCTGCCAGCAGGTACACCGAGTCATAGCCTTGCGCTGCCGAGACCGGCGACGGCATGCGGCCATCGGCGGTCTTGTACGCCTTCAGGTAGCCATCGATGAATTGCTTGCGGCGCGGATTGTTGGGATCCTGGATGAAGGTTTGCGGCATCATCGTGCCTTCGCCATTCTTGCCGGCGTTGTCGATGAAGTTACCCATCGACAGTGGCCAGCTGCCGATCAGCGGCACCTTCCAGCCCAGCTTTTCCATGCCGTTGGCGATCTGCGCCAGTTCCGGGCCAATGCCGTAGGTCAGCACCACCTGCGCGCCGGCCTGCTTGGCCTTGAGCAGCTGGGCCGTCATGTCGACGTCCTTGATGTTGTACTTTTCAACGGCGACCGGCTTGATGCCTTTCTTGTCGAGAGCGCGTTCCAGATCTTCGCGGCCAAGCTGGCCATAGTTGGTCGAGTCGGCCAGGATGGCGACCTTGGTGAACTTCTGGCGGCCGACTGCTTCATCGACGATCATGGCAGACTGGATCAGGTCGTTGGCCGCGTTGCGAAAGACATAGTTTTCAGGCTGGTCGGCAAACTGCTTGGTGATGATCGAGCCGGTGGCAACGTTGTTCATCACCGGAATCTTGGCTTCCTGGTAGAAGCGCTGCGAAGCCAGTGCCACGCCGGTGTTGGCGAAGCCCACGGTGGCGACGACTTTTTCCTTGTTGATCAGTTCCTGCGCGACCTGGACGCCGCGCTCGTTCTTGGCTTCGTCGTCGCGTTCGACGACTTCGAATTTGCGCCCCAGCACACCGCCCTTGGCATTGATTTCGGCCACTGCAAGTTTGGCGCCGTCGCGCATCGACACGCCCATCGGTGCCGATCCGCCGGTGAAGGGGCCGGTGACGCCGATCTTGATGGGGTCGGCGGCTATTGCCGAAACCGACATTGCCAGAAAGGCGGCCGCAACTATGGATTTGGTTTTGAAAGTCATGTCATCCTCACGTTTATAGTATTTGTACGACGTCGCGTGGCTTACCTGTACCGGTATTAATCCGACGCATGTTGAACCATAAGCAAAAATACTTACACATTGCTTACGAGTGCAGGAATATAAAAAGACAGCGTTTGCGCAGCGCGGCAAACCGGACGTTCCAATCTGCCGCAGGCCGCCGTTGTGCCGTCTCTCAGGATAGTGCGCGGCCGATTGCTGCACTGCGCACGGCAATCTTGCGTGAGTCAGCCAGCAGCAGGCGTGCGCGGCGCTGCAGCCGCTCCCAGCCAGACCAGTCGGCGGCATCGGCCGACTCGGTCACCACCAGTGCGACGGCCGGCGCTTCATTGGCTTCCAGCGTGCCGAAGCTGGCCGGATTGCCGGCTTCACCAAGCGCTGCCTGGGCGCGCACCAGTGTGCCCACCACTTGCGATGCGGTGTGCTGCAGGATGCCATTGACCGGCTCGCGCGGAATGCCCTGCGCATGGCGGCGCAGCAGCAGCCGGATGGCCGCCACATGCGAAACCATCAGATAATTCTGGACGATGAACTGGTTGATGTCTTCCACGCCGCGCTGCTGCGCCATTGGTTCGTCAAGCATGCGCACCAGCGCGGCCGACAGGCCGGCCAGGCTTTCCATGAAACGCTTGCGCGCCAGGCGGTAGGGAAAGTCGTCAGCCACCTTGCCCTGGGTCAGGTCGCTGCTGGCTTCGATATACAGCTGGTTCGATTTCAAGACCGCTCCCACCAGGCGCGGCAGCGCGCGCCATTCCCAGCTCGGCAGCACGAAGGAAAATGCGGTGGCGATCGCCGCGCCAATCAGGGTATCGAGCAAGCGCTCGACGATGATGGTGCTGCCTTCGGGCACCAGCAAATTGATTTGCAGCAGCGCCTGCATGCTGGCGGCAATTGCGGTATAGCGATACTTCAGCACCGAGAATGCGGGTCCGGCAATGGTGGCCAGGAACAGCACGCCCAGCAGGGCCAGCGGCACATGCACATAGTGCAAAATCCCGGCGGTGAAGACGCAGCCGATCAAAGTGCCGACGATACGGTCGGTGCGGCGCTGGCGCGTGATGGAAAAGCTGGGCTTGAGGATCACCACCAGCGTGAGCAATATCCAGTAGCCATGCGAGGCATACGGCAAATGGTTGGCGATGAACAGGCCGGTGGTCACCGCCATGGCCATGCGCATCGAATAGCGGAAGATCGGCGAGCTCCAGCGCAAATGCTGGCGCAGCAGCGCCCATTCATATTTTTGCTGGCTCAGGAACGGCGTCATGTCGACACCGGGCAGGATCGGCAGCGGACCGGTGGTGACCTGGGTGGCCACATGCAGCTGGGCCACCATTTCAATGACGTCGCGCACCTTGGTCCACGAGGTGCGCACCACGGCCAGCGCGTCGTCGGAAATTTTGCCGGCGGCGCGCGCTTCTTCGAGATGCTCCAGTTCCAGCTCGATGGCGCGGGTCTCGGCCTTGTAGCTGATGCGTGCCAGCGATGGCTTGTTGCGCGTGACGTCGTAGGCAATCGCGCCGATGTCGCTGGCGGTCTTGCTGATCAGGTCGCGCAGATAGGTCAAAATGTCGTGGCCGCCGAGGTGGCTGCGCAAGAGCGCGTAATCGGTGTGGGTCGACAGCACCAGCTCATACAGTTCCAGCATGGCGTAGTGGATCTGCACCTGGATCACGTCGCGGTCACGCTTGCCTGGGCGCAGGATCATGTCGCGCGAGAGCTGCTGCTTTTCCGCCAGCACGATTTGCTGGCGCACCAGCTGGTTGAACTGCTGCGACAGGTCGACGTGGATGTCGTAGAAGTCGGCCTTGATCTCGATGTAGCGCGCCAGGTCGAACAGCGCCTCGGCCAGCACCTGCTGCTTGATGCGCCGGCGCAGATACCAGGAGACGGTGACCGAATACCCCATGTAGCCGAGGCCGCCCAGCAGCACCAGCGCAGTGTGTTCGAAGGCCTGCAAAACGGTGAGGTCGTTTTGCAGCGAGACCGTCATCATGAACAGCGCCGAGAATTGCAGCGGCAGGGTCTTCTTGCCGAATACCACCATCATGCAGGCCAGAAAACTGATCACCACCAGCATGATGTTGAGCAGCCAGTGAAATGGCGCGCACAGCGTGATGATCAGCGTGATCAGCGAACACAGGATGGCGCTGGCCAGCATTTCGTTGAACTTGTGCCGCAGCGGGCTGGGCTGGTGGTCCATCAGGCTGGTGCACAGGGCGCCGATGGCGACCGTCATGCCGGCGGCCAGTGTCGAGATGCCGTAGACCATGAGTGTCAGGCCGATGACCCCGCAGGCAATGCGCAGGCCAGTGTAGAAATAATGGCTGAACAGGAAGGTGCGGAAGTTAAGCGCGTAGTGCATGGGCAGCTGGCTTGTTGACGCTCGGAGGTCAACTATACCGCGTGGCACGGCGCAGTGAAACTGCCGCCGGGCAAAACAGCGCAAGGCCGTCCTGGAACCGGCGCACCGGGAGATGGTGCCAGCCGGTGCCAGCCGTGCAATGTCTGGCCGGCCAG
>JBPBPY010000154.1:0-7295 GCA_050954505.1 Janthinobacterium lividum | reverse complement strand
TTGGCGTGGTCATTCGCTGCCGTCACATGTGCATGGAAAGCCGCGGTATCCGCTCACCGGGACAGGAAACCATCACGTCGGCACTGCTGGGCGAGATGCGGGAAAACCTGGCACTGCGCACGGAATTACTCGCCCTGGCGCGCGAAAAGGATTAGCGACTGCAGCATCGCAGGACCCTTTGGCTCTTGGCATTGACGGGGAAATTGAAAATTAAAATGATGCGTTATGGAACTATTATGTGCCATAACAACACCTATTCAGGCAAGCACAGGCAGTGCAAACGTTAAATCGTCAAAATAATTGAATTATTTTGGAAGTTGCCCTAAAGAACACACAACTTCGTGCCGTTACTGCCTGTAAGGAACGAATTCACTCTAAATTGGCCACCTATAATGTTTCCATGAACAGTTGATGTAGCTGACTGTTCCCCATAAAGGCCTTTTGAATCTCCTGCGCTTCAAAATTTGCATTGACGCTTGTCTTGTCTCTTCATCGTCGAAACGATGCGGGGATGTTTCTGCTGTACATTTGTAAGACAGAATCTTACAATCATCCATCAACGACGCTGACGCAAAAAACGGAAGCGAGCCTATTTCACAATGTTGACCTTGGGAACAAAATGCGACATAGCAACTAATATTGCGAATCGGAAATTATCACTCGGGAGTTGAAATGAATATGAGCGACATGATGGCTGAAATCCGCGATGCCAACCTGAGTTACCTCATGCTGGCACAACAGATGATCCGCTCCGACAAGGCCACCGCGATCTTCCGCCTTGGCATCGGTGCCGACATTGCCGACCTGCTGGAAAAGCTCAGCGCGCCACAAATCCTCAAACTTGCGGGGGCCAACACCATGCTGGCGCGTTTCCGTTTTGACGACAACGCCATCCTCGGCATCCTTACCGATCACAACAAGGGCAGCGCCCTGGCGCAGTCGCATGCCGCCATCCTGATGGCCGGCCAGCCGGTCGAAGCAATTTCCTGACAATCTGGTTGCCGGTTGCGCTTCAGGGCCGGAATTGTACAACCGATTGGCGAGCACTGCTTCACGTTTTTACAGCACGGTCACGAAAGTCGCACATGGCAAAGAAGAGTCTGGTTTCGGAAGCGCGTGATATTCGTCTTGCAATCGAACTCATCAATCTCGGTGCGCGCCTGCAGTTGCTGGAGTTGGAAACCTCGCTTTCGCGCGAACGCCTGCTCAAACTCTACAAGGAGTTGAAGGGCATTTCGCCGCCCAAGGGCATGCTGCCGTTTTCCACCGACTGGTTCATCACCTGGCAGCCCAACATCCACAGCTCGCTGTTCATCAATATCCACCGCTACCTGGTCAAGCATGCCAATGTCAGCGGCATCGAAGCGGTGATGAAGGCTTACCAGCTGTATCTGGAACAGATGCCGCCGGTGGAAGGCGAAGAGGTGGTGCTGTCGCTTACGCGCGCCTGGACACTGGTGCGCTTTGTCGACAGCAAGATGCTCGGCACCACCTGCTGCAGCCGCTGTGGCGGCAATTTCGTCACCCATAGCTTCGATCTGCAAAGCGGCTATCTGTGCGGCTTGTGCCAGATGCCTTCACGCGCCGGCAAGAAAAAGAAGGTTGCCGACGTCGTGCACACCGAACTCTCCAACGCCCAGGCCTGACGATCACCCCATCCATGCCGGTACCGGAAGCACCTCATCCGCCAGCCCACAGGCCGCGCGGATTGCTGCATTCGCCTGCAGTGCGCGCCATGCTGATTCAAATGCTGGCGCTTTTTTTCGTGCTCTGCGGCGCGCGTGCACTGGTGGTTCTTGCCGGCGTTGGCGTGGGCTTGCTGCCACTGGCATTCGTGCAAGGCCTGCTTGCAGCGCTGCTCTCGCGCAAGCGCCTGGCCTCATGGTGGCTGCCGATCCAGTTGCTGTTTGCGCCGGCCTTGCTGGTTGCATCCATGCTGGCGCTGGAAGTGCGCTTGCCGCCCGTCGTGTTCCTGCTGGTGTTCCTGCTCATGCTGGCATTGTTCTGGACCACATTTCGCACCCAGGTGCCTTACTATCCATCGCGCGAAGCGACCTGGGACAGCGTGGCTGCACTGCTGCCGATGAAAACGCTGCGCATCATCGATATCGGCAGCGGCTTCGGCGGCTTCACGCTTGCGCTGGCACGGCGCCGGCCCGATTGCCAGGTCGACGGCATTGAAGTCGCTCCACTGCCGTGGGCAGTCAGCAGCATGCGCGCCTGGATTCTGCGCGCCCGTCATGGCAGCCGCGCCAGATTCCTGCGCGGTGATTATTACCGTCTCGATTTCAGTGCCTACGACACCGTCTTCGCCTATCTTTCGCCGGCCGCCATGCCGGCATTGTGGTCCAAGGCCCGTGCCGAAATGAAGCCGGGCAGCCTGCTGCTGAGTTGTGAATTCGTGATCCCGCAGGTGCCGGCGGACATCGTCATCGAGCATGAGGGCGGCGTGCCGGCCTTGTATGGCTGGCGCATGTAGGCGGGTTCACCGATGTCTTTTTTATAGCGCGCCGTTGAAGGCAGGGTGCAGGAGCCGATGCAGTAAGTTGTCGTGTGGCTTCAAGTTTTAATTATTTCTACCGTTACGGAATCATGCCCGCTTACAATGCGTTAATCGAAAATTCGTACGTGGCGTTCGACTGCCGGACCATGTGGATGCATGGACGTGCAAAAAAACGACTGCGTACCCGCACCGGAGTTTGCACTTGCTAGTCATTATCGGTTACATCGCTATCGTCATCTCCATTTTTGGCGGCTTCGCGCTGGCCGGCGGCCACCTTGGCTCGCTTGTGCAGCCGGTTGAATTGCTCATGATCGGCGGCGGCGCCATCGGTGCTTTCGTCGTCGGCAACAACGGCAAGGCGATCAAGGCTACGCTCTCTGCATTGCCCACAGTGTTCAAGGGTTCGCGCCACAACAAGAAGCTGTATCTCGAACTGATGGCACTGATGTCGGAAATCCTGACCAAGATCCGCAAGGAAGGCCTGATCTCCATCGAAGGCGATGTCGAGGCGCCCGAGCAAAGCCAGATCTTCGGCAAGTATCCAGGCATCCTGCATGACCATCACATCATGGAATTCATCACCGATTATCTGCGCCTGATGATCACCGGGAACATGGATGCCTTCCAGATCGAAAACCTGATGGACAATGAAATCGAAACCCATCACCACGAAGGCGAAGTGCCGGTCCACTGCGTGGCCAAGCTGGGCGATGGCTTGCCGGCTTTCGGTATCGTGGCGGCGGTCATGGGCGTGGTCCACACCATGGCGTCGGTGGGCTTGCCCCCGGCCGAGCTCGGTATCCTGATCGGTAACGCGCTGGTCGGAACCTTCCTCGGCATTTTGCTGGCCTATGGTTTTGTTTCGCCACTGTCGAGCCTGCTCGAGCAAAAGCTGTCGGAGTCCTCGAAGATGTTCCAGTGCGTGAAGGTCACGCTGCTGGCCAGCTTGAATGGATATGCACCGGCGCTGGCCATCGAATTCGGCCGCAAGGTCCTGTTCTCCACCGAACGGCCATCCTTCCGTGAACTCGAAGATCACATCAAAGCATCCAAGTCGCTGTAATACGGAACCGGACATCACATGGCTGACGACGCACTACGCCCGATTATTGTAAAGCGCATCAACAAGGGCGGCGGCGGACACCACGGCGGCGCCTGGAAGATTGCCTACGCCGATTTTGTCACGGCGATGATGGCGTTCTTCCTGCTGATGTGGCTGCTCGGTTCGACCACCAAGGGCGACTTGCAGGGCATTGCCAATTATTTCCAGCAGCCGCTGAAAGTGGCCTTGGGCGGTGGCTCCGGCGCCGGTGACAGTTCCAGTGTCATTCAAGGCGGCGGCACCGATCTGACGCGCCGGGTCGGCCAGGTCAAGAAAGGCGATACACCGCCGCAAAAGAAATCCTATGACTTGAAAGCCGCGCAGGCCGAACTCGACCGCGCCGAGGCCGGGCGTTTGAAAGGATTGAAGAGCAAGCTGGAAGCCTCGATCGAAAACAATGCCACGCTCAGGCAATTCAAGAAACAGCTGTTGATCGACATTACCACCGAGGGTTTGCGGGTGCAGATCATCGATGAAAAAAACCGGCCGATGTTCAGCTCGGCCAGCGCAGCACTGCAGCCCTACACGCGCGAGATCCTGCGCGAGATCGGTCGTGTGCTCAATGATGTGCCGAACATGGTCAGCCTGTCAGGGCATACCGATTCAACACCGTTTGCCGGTGGCGACAAAGGCTACAGCAACTGGGAATTGTCGGCCGATCGCGCCAATGCATCGCGGCGTGAACTGGTTGCCGGCGGCATGGGTGAGAAAAAGGTGGTGCGGGTGGTGGGGCTGGCGTCGGCCGTGCCGCTGGTGGCCAGCGATCCATTCAATCCAACCAACCGGCGCATCAGCATCATTGTCATGAACAAGCGTGCCGAAGAAACAGCGCTTCATGAAGGCGGCACGGTCGAGGTTTCGGCGCAATCGGACGCCTCTGCAGTGGAGCAGAATGTCACCGGCGCGGTCGCCTCGCAGGCGGCGCGCCCAGGTGGCGGCGCGGTCAGCAAGGCAGCCGTCTCTGCCGCCGGTGCCGCAGCCGATGCCAAGGCGGCTGCTGCTGCCGAGGGCCGCCCTGCTGCCGCCTCGCCGGCAACTGCGCCTGCGACACCGGCAGTGGCCCCTGCGGCACCGGCAGCGGCGCCGGCGGCAAAATAGTTTCAAGCTTGCCTGGGGGCGCGCCGTGAAATTTTGCCGCCCGCCTGCTCCTGCCAGCATGCAGTCAGCGTATGATGGTCGTGAACTATCCGGCGTGTTCCCGGTTTGTCCAATCCATTGAGCAAGCGCGCAACTAATTATTGAATCAGATGAGCACAGAAAAATTCATTGTCAGGCAGCCGATACTGGACCCGAAACACAAGGTGGCCGGTTACGAATTCTGGTTTCAGAAAGCCGACGCCGACACCTGGGGTGATGAAGACCTGCAGCACCTGGCAATGCTGCTTGCTGCAGGCTTCAATGACGCAGAAGCCGGCTGGCAGATGCGTGAGCTGATGATCTACATGAATGCCACGCCAGCATTTCTGGGCAGCGACGCCGTGCTGGGCATGCGCCCCGAAAATACCGTCTTCACGCTATCGCGCACCGATTTTGCCAGTGCGGAAACCACCGCTGCAGTGCGCCGCCTGCGCGGGCAGGGCTACAATATCTCGCTGCGCGACGACGACCTGATGGCCCAGGCCGCCAATCTGGCGCGCTGCACGCCAATGCTGTTGCAGGCCAACCGTATCGAACTCAATGCCAACCTGCCCGACCTCGATACCCGCGTGGCCATGATTCGCCGGATTGCCCAGCCAGGCTCGAAACTGCTGGTGCGCCATGTACAGAGCTGGGAATTGTACGAACGCTGCACCGCGCTCAATGTCGGTGTGTTTGCCAGCGAAGTCTACATGTCGCCGCAACCGGGCACGCCGTTCAAGGATATCAATCCTTCCCAGACCGTGATCGTGCAGCTCATGCAGCTGGTGCGCCAGAATGCCAGCGTGCGCGAACTCGAACACGTCATGAAGCGCGACGCGGCGTTGTCGTTCAAGCTGTTCCGGTATATTAATTCGGTCGGCTTCGGACTCGGGGCAGAAATCGAATCGTTGCGCCACGCCGTTACCCTGCTGGGCTACAAGACCCTGTACCGCTGGCTTTCGCTGTTGCTGGCAACCGCAAGTTCGGTCAAGTATGGCGCCGTGCTGATGCAGACCGCGATGATTCGCGCACGCTTTGTCGAATTGCTTGGCCAGGGCTTGATGACCACCAACGAGTCCGAAGACCTGTTTGTCATCGGCCTGTTTTCCATGCTCGACCGCTTGATGGGCATGACCATCGAACAGGTCATGGCCAAGGTCAACCTTTCCGAACCCATCACCGAAGCGCTGCTCACGCGCACCGGCATGTACGGTCCTTTCCTGGCGCTGGCCGAAGCCTGCGAAGACCTCAATGGCAACGCGGCGCAGTGCGCCGACGAGCTGTTCCTCACCGCCCGCCAGGTCAATGAAGCCCAATTGCAAGCCGTCAGCTGGGCCCAGAACCTGGGTGTCTGAACCCGCACAGCCCGTGCCGCGCTGCAGCGCCGGTTTTTAACGCCAAATCGTGACGCCGAATCGCGACGCCGAATCGTTACGCCAAATCGTGATGCCGAATTGCGGCACTTGCGCAGGGCGGCAATAAGCGGGTATTTCTCTGCCTGTTCCCGGAATCGGCTGTGGTCATTCCGATCAATAATCAATTCAGGGCAATCCGCGCGTGCGATCGTTGCAGCGGATGGCCGGGAACTGGAGTGATGCGTGGCAGAAGACAGCGATCTCGAAAAAACCGAACCGGCGTCAGCTCGCCGCCTTGAAAAGGCGCGCGAAGAGGGCGACATCCCGCGTTCGCGCGAGCTCGCCACTGTCACCATGCTGCTGGCCGCCGGCTGCGGCGTCTGGTTTACCGGCGACAGCACCATGCGCCAGCTCAGTACCCTGGTCTCGAAGAGCTTGAGCTTCGACCGCGCCATGGTGTTCGACTTCAACCTTCTCGTGACCCGCAGCACTGGCGTGATCGTTGATGTATTGCTGGCGTTTGCGCCCCTGGCCGGGCTCCTGATGCTGGTGGCCATTGCCTCGCCGGTGCTGATTGGCGGTTTCCTGTTTTCCGGCAAGGCACTGGTGCCGAACTTCGCGCGCATGAATCCGTTTTCCGGCCTGATGAAAATGATCTCCACCAATGCCCTGGTCGAGCTCGGCAAGGCGGTTGGCAAGACGCTGGTGGTCGGCACGGTCGGCTGGATTGCGCTGTCGGGAAAAACCGCCGCCATGCTCGACCTGGCCAACATGCCGGTCATGGTCGGCAGTGCCATGCTGGGCAAGCTGCTGTTTTCCAGCTTCATTGCCATCGTCAGCGGCCTGGTACTGATTGCACTCATCGATGCGCCTTACCAGATGTGGCACCACGCCAACAAACTGAAGATGACGCGCGAAGAGGTCAAGCGCGAAAACCGCGAGTCCGACGGCAATCCCGAAATCAAGGCCAAGATTCGCCAGCAGCAGCGTGCCATGGCGCGCCGGCGCATGATGTCCGAAGTGCCGGGTGCCGACGTGGTGGTCACCAATCCAACCCACTATGCGGTGGCGCTCAAATACGCCGATGGCATGATCGGCGCACCAAGGGTGGTGGCCAAGGGCGCCGACGTGCTGGCCGCACGCATCAAGGAAATCGCCGGAGAAAACAAGGTTGCGGTGCTGGAAGCGCCATCGCTGGCACGCGCCCTGTATACCC
>JBPBPY010000035.1:0-7349 GCA_050954505.1 Janthinobacterium lividum | reverse complement strand
ACGCGCTTCGGCTACGCCTTTTTCGGTCAGGTCGACATCGGTCCAGCCGGTAAAGCGGTTGTCGAGGTTCCAGGTGGATTCGCCGTGGCGCATCAATACGATTTTGTACATGGGGTAATTTCGGTAAGGTTAATAAGCAGAAGACAAGCAGAAAATGGGCAGAAAACAAGATGGAAACAGGTGGCAAATCAAGGCCGGCAACGCATTTTGCGCAGTTTGCGCAGTGTGGCAACATCAGCCTGGCTCGTCAGCTGGTTCGTCACCTGGTTCATGAATGCGGTTCGATCCGGTCGTCGGCAGGGCGATCAATCCAGCCGCAGCACACCCGCAGCCAGCGGCGCGGGCAGGCGAAACATCGAATTGGAATCGCAAATGCGCTTCTATTTTATAATGTCGGACTGAACTTCAACCACATATCGCATTGGAATCACGTGAAATTCATCATCGATAACATCCTGCTCCTGATCCTGGCCTTTGTTTCTGCCGGTCTGCTGGTCTGGCCGCTGATCCAGCGGCGCGGCGTCAAGGTCTCCATCCTGCAAGCCACGCAGTTGATCAACCAGGGCAAAACCGTGGTGCTCGACGTGCGCAACATCGGTGAATTTGCCGCCGGCCACCTGCCTGCGGCGAAGAACATCCCCAACAAGGAGCTCGTCGGCCGCCTCGGCGAGCTGGAAAAATTCAAGGCCAGGCCAGTGATCGTGGTCTGCAATACCGGTGTGGACTCGTCCAAGGCCAGCGGCCACTTGAAACGTGCCGGCTTCACCGAGGTCTACAGCCTCAACGGCGGCCTGGCTGCATGGCGCGCCCAGGGTTTGCCAACGGCCAAGTAACCGACCACTTTCATCGGCACACAGAACAGGAATCAGATCATGAATGCACCAGTCATCATGTACAGCACCGGCGTTTGTCCGTATTGCGTCATGGCCGAACGCTTGTTGAAATCCAAGGGCGTCGAGACAATCGAAAAAATCCGCATCGATCTCGATCCGGTGCAGCGCACCCAGATGATGGAAAAATCCGGCCGCCGCACGGTGCCGCAGATTTACATCGGCGAGACCCACGTCGGCGGCTTTGACGATCTCAATGCGCTCGAGCGCGGCGGCAAGCTCGACGCCCTGTTGCAGGGCTAGGAATCTGCGGCGCATTTCCATGGCGCCGACTCCTGGATGCTCGCGCGCCGGGACCGGGTCCGGGGCTGGTGCCTGCTGCCGGGCGACGGTGCCGGGGCGGTCAGCACCAGCTGCGGGCCAGCCCCAGGCCGGGTCGACGTCGTCCGGCAGAAGCGCTGCGGTGGAATTGCGCCCGCAGGGCCGGCACAGCGGGTAAAATCCCAGCGCCGGCTTTATCGACGCACCTAATCCGGTCGCAGGTTCGCCAGATTGATCTGGCGTGTTGAACCGCGCGACTCCATTCACGCATTGCCAAGAAAGACGATCATCATGACAGAAGAAACACTGCAGCCAGTATTCCAGATCCAACGCGTCTATCTCAAGGATATGTCGTTCGAACAGCCGAATTCACCGGCAATCTTCCTCGAACAGGAAGCGCCAAACATCGAAGTTTCCGTGGATGTGGGTGCGGAACCACTGGCCGATGGCATTTTCGAATCGACCGTGACAATCACAGTGACGGCGAAAATCAAGGACAAGGTGGCCTTCCTGGTCGAATGCAAGCAGGCTGGCATCTTCGAAGCGCGCAACATCCCCCAGGAACAGCTCGATCCCTTGCTCGGCATCGGTTGCCCGAACATCGTCTACCCGTATCTGCGCGCCAATATCGCCGACCTGATCACCCGTGCCGGCTTTCCACCGGTGCATCTGTCGGAAATCAATTTCGAAGTGTTCTATCAGCAGCGCCTGCAGGCGCTGGCTGCACAAGCCGACACCACCGGCATCGTCGGTGCTGACGGAACTGCCGCTGCCAAGCACTGAGACCATGTCGACCAATCGTGCCGTTGCCGCGCTTGGCGCCCTGCTTCTGCCCTGTGCCTTGCTGCTGGCAGCCGGCGCGGCGCATGCGGTCGATTACCGATCGGTGGGCGCCGCGCCTGCGGTCCTGTACGATGCGCCAACCGACAAGGGGCGCAAGGTATTTGCCGCCCCGCGCGGCATGCCGGTGGAAGTGGTGCTCACCTATGGCGAATGGACCAAGGTGCGCGACGCCGGCGGCGACCTGGCCTGGGTTGCATCCAGGGCGCTGGTCAACAACCGCACGGTGGTGACGGTGCAGGCTGCCAAGGTGCGTGCCGCTGCCGATGAGGGCAGTGCGGTGGTGATCAACGCCGACAAGGGTGTGCTGCTGGAATTGCAGGAGCCAGCTTCCTCGGGCTGGCTGCGCGTGCGCCACCGTGACGGCCAGTCCGGTTTCGTGAAAGCCTCCGACGTCTGGGGAGAATGAGCCTTGCCGGTATGAAGATCGCCATCCTGGGGGCCGGTGCATGGGGCACGGCACTGGCACTGTCGCTGTCGGCCCGGCACGATGTCCTGCTGTGGGGGCGCGACGAGCCGGCCATGCAGGCACTTGCCGCTGCGCGGGAAAATTCCGTCTACCTGCCAGGCTTTCGGCTGCCTGCCGGCATCCATGTGAGCGCCGATCTTGGCGCGGCGCTCGCCCATGCCGCCAACAGCCTGGTAATCATTGCCACCTCGGTTGCCGGCCTGCGGCCATTGCTGGGCGCGATCAAGGCGGGTTTCGACATCCACAACCTCGGCGGCCTGGTCTGGCTGTGCAAGGGTTTCGAAGAAACCACGGGCTTGCTGCCGCATCAGGTGGTCCAGCAAGTCCTCGACACCGGCCTGGCCTGCGGTGTGCTTTCGGGGCCTTCGTTTGCCCAGGAAGTAGCGCAGGGCTTGCCTTGTGCACTGAGCGTGGCCTCGCGCGATGCCGGCTTGCGGGCCAGCGTGGTGGCCGCGGTCCATGGCGGCAACACGCGGGTCTACTCTACCGACGACCTGATCGGCGTCGAAGTCGGCGGCGCGGTGAAGAACATCCTGGCCATCGCAACCGGGGTCATCGACGGACTTGAACTGGGTCTCAATGCGCGCGCCGCATTGATCACCCGTGGCCTGGCTGAAATCAGCCGCCTGGGCATTGCCTTGGGTGGCCGTGCCGAGACCTTCATGGGCCTGGCAGGCCTGGGCGACCTGATCCTTACCTGCACCGGCGACCTCTCGCGCAACCGCAAGGTCGGCCTGGGCCTGGCGCAGGGAAAAGCGCTGGCACAGATCATTGGCGAACTTGGCCATGTGGCCGAAGGCGTGCGCTGCGCGCGTCCGGTACGCGAACTTGCCGAGCGCCATGGTGTCGACATGCCGATTGCCGCCGCCGTGGCGGGCGTGCTGTTCGACGGCGGCTCGCCTCGCGAAATGGTGGTGCAACTGCTGTCGCGCGACCCGCGCCAGGAATAGCAGGATGCGGCGTGTCTGCCGCTGCTGCACCGGCCAATTTGCGCTCTTGTCCGGTAAGAGGTGCAGCTCGCAACCGTGCGATGTTGTTCAAGATGCGGCAGTTTTATCGCAACGCGTAAATATTAATAAACTGTTGTTATCAAGCAGTTAATTCCGGGTCATAAACACCAGTGGTTTGTTATACACTGCAATTGTCCCCAAGGTGATTGCCGGGGTTGCCATCGGTCTGGCGTCAGGCTTTGCCGTCGGCTCAAGTCCTGGCTCGAGTCCTGGCTTGATTTTCGGCTTGACCCCGGCCTGATTTCCGGCTTGGTCATCAACCCGTTGATTTGCCTGGTATGCAGTTTGATTCGCGGTTTGCCATCGGCCTGTTCAGCAGTTTTGTTACAAGGTTATTGCCAGGTTCTTGCAACCCCAAGCGACGATTCTCCACGTACTTCTTCATCAAGCCATCTTATGTCCATTACAGCTCCTTCGCGCCGCAGCGCACGTTCGCGCGGTTTCACGCTGATCGAAATCATGGTCGTGGTGGTGATCATGGGCATTCTTGCGGCCCTGGTGGTGCCCAAATTGATGGGCCGCACCGACGACGCCCGCATCATTGCCGCGCGCCAGGATATTTCGACCATCATGTCGGCGCTCAAGCTGTACCGGCTCGACAACCAGCGTTATCCCACCTCGGAGCAGGGCTTGCAGGCGCTGATCGTCAAGCCCACCAGCGGGCCCGCCGCCAATGGCTGGAAGACCGGCGGCTACATCGACAAATTGCCCAAGGACCCATGGGGCAATGCCTACCAATTCCTCTCGCCGGGCATCAAGGGCGAAATCGATGTGTTCTCGCTGGGGGCCGATGGCCAGCCTGGCGGCGCCGGCAATGATGCCGACATCGGGTCGTGGGACCTCTGACAAAAGCGGGCACTGCGCCATCGCTGGCCCAAGGGCGCCAGGATGGATTTACCTTGCTCGAACTGCTGGTGGTGATGGTCATTGCCGGCATCATGCTTGGTGTGGTGTCGCTCAAGGCCATGCCCAGCGAACAGCAGGCGCTGCAAGGCGAAGCACAGCGCATCGCTTTGCTGTTTCAGCTGGCGCGCGATGAAGCCATCGTGCGCAACCGGCCGATCGCCTTTGAATCCCAGGCCGGCAGCTACCGCTTCATGATGCGCGATGCCGACCGCTGGGTGGCGCTGGAAAGCGACAGCCTGCTGCGCGAGCGCGCCTACCAGCGCACACCCATGCTGCTCACGCTCATGCCTGCCAACCTGGGGGCACTCAATCCGCTGCGCATTGTGTTCGGACGCGAACCGGTGGACAAGCCGTTCGTGCTCGACATGCGCCTGGGCGATGCCAGTGCGCTGATCCGTGCCGATGGCATCGGCCACTTCACGGTCGAATGAGGCGCCCCATGATGCCCCCGATGCCGGGCCGCGCCGCAGCCCCCACCACCAGCCTCTGCCGGCGTGGCGGACTGGCGCACGCCGCCGGCGGTTTCACCTTGCTCGAAGTGCTGGTTGCGCTGGTCATTGTCGGGACAGCACTGGGGGCCAGCCTGCGCGCCGTCGGCAGCCTGTCGCAAAACAGCGCCGGTTTGCGTAATTCGATGATGGCAACGTGGTCGGCGGAAAATCGGCTGACCCAGATCCGCCTGGCGCACGAATGGCCTCCCCTGGGGCAGCGCAGCTTCGCCTGTGGTCAGGGTGACTTGAAACTGCTGTGCCGTGAAGATGTCTTCGCCACGCCCAATCCTTCATTCCGGCGCGTCGAAGTCAGCGTGGTGGAGTCGGACAATACCGACCGCCGCGTCGTCAAGTTGATCCAGGTGGTGCCCAATGCACCCTGAACACTGCTGCCAGCCGGCCGCATCCGGTCGAGGCTGCCGCGCTTGCGCAGCCCCGGGCGCGGCTGCCCACAGCGGTGACGCTGCCTGTACCTGTACCTGTACCTGCGCTGCGCTGCCACCCGGCACCGCAAGCGCGGCGCGCCACGCAGCCGGGAGGGCCGGCAAGACCAGCCGCGCGCGCGGCATGACGCTGATCGAACTGCTGGTTGCCGTCACAGTGCTGGCCGTGGTGGCAGTGCTGGGCTGGCGCGGCCTTGACGGCATCGTGCGCGCACGCCTGGCCTTGAATGCCGATCTGGAACACACGCGCGGGTTGCAGCTGGCTTTTGCCCAGTTGCAGAACGATGCCGAGCATCTTGTCGCCAGTACCACCATACCCGGGCGGCCGCGGCTGGCGATCGAAGCAGACCGCCTGCGCCTGGTGCGGGTGGTGTCCGGCTACAGCCAGCCGACCCAGCTGCAGGTGCTGACCTACCGGCTGGCCAACGGCGTGCTGAGCCGGCGCGGTTCCTCCACCACGCGTGACCTCAATGAACTCGATGCGCTGTGGCTGGCCGCCGGCAGCGATGCCGGCAGTGCCGATGATCAGCCATCGATTGCACTGCAGTCCGGTGTCACCGGCATGAACCTGCGCCTGTGGGCGACCGATAACCAGGGCTGGCGCACTGCCGACAGCCAGCCCCTGGCGGCAACCGGTGACCCGGCTGCCGTTGCCAATGCCATGGTCGCTGCTGCGGTTGCCGGCACCGTGCTCACGCGTTCGAGTCTCATGGGTGCGGCTGCTGCGCCGGAATTCAACGTCCTGGAAATTTCGCTGAGCCTGCAGGGCGTGGCCGCGCCGCTGGTGAAGATCATGCTGCTGGGGCCGGTATGAGCGGACATCGACACCAGCGCGGCGTGGCCGTGGTGACTGCGCTGCTGCTGACCACGCTGGCGGTGACCATCGTAGCCAGCCTGTTCTGGCAACAGCAGGTGCAGGTGCGTTCGATTGAAAACCAGCGGCTGCAGTTGCAAAAGCAGTGGATCCTGCGCGGCGCGCTGGACTGGGCCCGTCTGATTTTGCGTGAAGATGCGAAATTTTCCATCGTCGACACCCTGGATGAACCGTGGGCAGTGCCGCTGGTCGAGACCAGGCTGGACCAGTATGTGGAAAAGGACGAGTCGGGCAGCGGCGGCAACAACGGCAGCGCCGATGCGACGATATCGGGCAGCATTGTCGATGCCCAGTCACGCTACAATCTGCGCAACCTGGCCAGCAACGGCATCATCAGTGCACCCAACCTGAAAATATTTGGCCGCCTGCTCGGCGCCGCCGGTCTTGATGCGGCGCTGGCGCAAACCGTGGCGCAGGCCATTGCCGCCAGCCAGCCAAAGGCGGCGACGGCGGCGAACGCCGGCACTGCCGGCACAGCCGGCACCGCGGCCAGCCTCGCCAGCAGCACTTCTGCTGCAACGGCGGCCACCGCCATCACCGGCATCACCGGCAGCGCAGGCGCACTGGTCGCCGACGACACGGCCAACCTGCTGGAGCGCCCGCTGGCGCTGGTGCAGATCGACGACCTGCTGGCACTGCCGGGCTTCACACCCGAGGTGCTCGATCGCATTGCGCCGTTCATCATCATTCTGCCGCGTGCCACGCCAGTCAACATCAATACCGCGCCGGCGGAAGTGCTGGCGGCGCAGATCGATGGCTTGAGCGCCAGCGGCGCGGCGGCAATGGTGGCCGCACGCAAGAGCAGCAGTTTTCACAGTACCGCCGACCTGACGCGTTTCGTGCCGGGCCTGGCAGCCTCGTCGAGCGCCGACCTTGCGGTGAGAACCGATTTTTTCCTAGTCAATGGCAAGGTCAACATGCAGCGCGCAGGCCTCGATGTGCTTGCCTTGATCGAACGCGGCAACAATACCACCAGACTGATCTGGATCCGCGAGAACTGAACATGACAGAAAGTACGGGCCCAATTTGACTATCCTCTACATTCGCCTGCCTTCGCGGGCCGCTGCTGCCGGTCAGGCCGAGGCGCTCGATGCGGCCATGGCGCAAGCCGCCATGCTGCAGGCGGCCTCGGCCGCGCAGGATGACGCCTTCGGCAGTGCTGCAG
>JBPBPY010000501.1:0-7392 GCA_050954505.1 Janthinobacterium lividum | reverse complement strand
GAGGTTGAAGTATTCCAGGCGGCCGCGGGTGACGATGCGCTGCGGCTCGCGCAGGAACTGGCTTACTTCCAGCAATGCCGTGCTGGAACGGATGCGCAGCCGCTCCAGTGCAAACCGCTGCTGCGACACCAGCAGCGGCGCCGGTGCCGCCAGGCTCGCGGCAAAACGGCCGCTGGCCTCGAAGCCGGTGATGCTGCCCTGCCAGACCGGGGCATGGGCAATATCGCGCAAGCCACCCTCGGCCTTGAGCTGCCATTGCTGGGCACTTTCGCTGGCGTTCAACTCCAGCACATGGCTGGCAGTTGCGCCATGGGCGGTGATGGTGATGCGCCCGGTTTTCAGCTTCCCCACCGACAAGCCCTGCAGGTCCAGCGCCAGTGCCAGCGGCGCCGTGGCGCGGCTGCCGAATTGCAGTTGCGCCGCTACCGAAGCCAGCTGCTGCAGGCCGTCCTGGGCGCCAATCTGCAGGCCCTGCGCCGTACCCTGCAGGCTGGCGCTGTCGACCAGCAGGGGCAGGCTGCGGTCGAGCATCAGCTCAGCCTGGCCCTGCGATGACACAATGCGGACCTGGCCCGGCAGGCGCACCTCGTCGGCTTGCCAGCTTAATGACAGTTGCGCACGCTTCAAGCTGCCTTTGGCGCTGCCACGGAGCTTGACGGCACCGGCAAAACCCTGGCCCAGCAAACCCAGCTGCGGGGCGTCGAGTTCGACCTGCAACTGCGCCGTGGGGGTGGCCGCTCTGGTTGGGCCTGCAGACCGTGCCGGCGCCGCATTCGTGGCCGGGCTTGCTGCCGATTGCATTGCTGCGCCGGCATTGGCCAGCGAACCCTGTGCCTTGAGCACATTGGCGCCGGCGCGCAGCGTCAGCTGCGGCACCACGAACCGCTCGCCGCGCAGTTCCACGCTGCCCTGGCCCGACAGAGGCTGGCCTGACACCAGACTGTCACTGATCTGAAACGCCAGCGTGGCAGCGAGTTCCGGCGCGCGTTCACCGCTGGCGCGGAAACTGGCGTTGAGGGTCAACGGCGGCACCGCTGCAAACTGCCCCAAGTCCTGCAAGCGCAGCCGGCTGATGCTGCCTTGGGCGGCAAACGCGCGGCGCCCATCGAGCTCGAGCCATCCATGCAGGCTGGCGTTGGCATTTCCCAGGCGCAGTTGCGCTGCCGTGATGTCCAGGGTCCGGCCACTCAACACTGCCTCGGCCGAGAGCGCCAGTTGCGCGCCAGCCGCCGTGGCTGCGCGTCCTGGCACTGCGCTGCCTGCCGGTTTGCCGGGCAGCCGCTCGGCCAGCGCAAGACGCAGCGCCTGCCGAGCGCCAGCGTGCTTGAGCTCGACGCTGCCCGACAGCGCGGTGCGGCGCAAGGCGCCGGAGAGGCGCTGCAGATCCAGCGCCTGGATTGACAGTGCCAGCTCGAGTGCGCCGGCATCGAAACTGCCACTGCCACGGATTTCGCCTGCGGGCCTGGCCGCGCTGCCCAGCTGCGCCGACATGTCCTCGAAGCGCATGCTGCCCTGGCGCTGCTGCAATGCCAGACTGGCCGAGGCCAGTGGCAGCAGGTTGCGCTCCAGCGGTCCTGCCAGGCTGTTGGCCAGCGCCAGCGTGCCCCGGCCATCGGCTGCCATTGCAAACGTCAGCCCCAGGCCGGTGTGGGGAAGGGCGGCGTCGATGGCCGCCAGATCCAGTCCGGCGAGCACCAGACTGGCCGCGCCCAGCGGCTGGGCATCGAATGCATGCAGTTCGGCGTGACCGCGAACGCTGGCGCTGGCCGCCGCCTGGTGAACCGTCAAGTCCACCGATGCGAGCAGGTTCGGCAGATTGCCGTCGATGCGGATGGTTCCGCGCGCGCCGAGGTCGCGTTGTTCGACGCTGGCCTGGGCGCCGGCATCGATGAGCGCAGCGATGGCAAACGGCCGTTGCGCGCCCAGTGTGAGCGTACCGCTGAACTGGCCTGCGAGCGGGTTGGCGGTGCCGGCCGAGGCGCCGGTAGTGGCGGCACTGCCCAGGCGATTGCCGGCGCGCTTGCCACTGTCGCTGCCGTCGGCCGGCCTGGCTGTGCTGCCGGCAGCCGGGCCGGCGGTACCGGAGGGAATGGCAGACGTGGCAGGCGCAGCGGGGGCTGCGGGGGCGGAATGGGTGGCAGGCAGTTCACCAGCGGCAGGGATGGCAGGGGTGGCTGGCATTTCACCAGCGGCCGGGGTGGCAATGGCCAGGCCTTGCAGCGCCAGGGCATACTGGCGGCCATCGAAGCCCAGGCGCGCTGCCATGCCTGAAAAATGCGCCAGTTCGACTGCGCCATAGCCAACGCTGCCGCTGCCGATGCGCAGCGCATCGATGGCAAGCGTCAGCGGCAGCGCCAGCGTGGCCGGCAGCACGGTTGGCGACTTCGGTGCATCCGGTTTGATGGCCACGGTCATGCTGCCCGCCTGCAGCTGGCGCACATGCACGTGGCGCGACCACAGTTGGCTGGGCGACCAGGCCAGCAGCACATCATTGAGCACGATGCGCTGGGCCAGAGTGTCGATGGTCAGCGTGGCCAGGCGCAGTTCGCCAGCGAGCTGGCCGCTCACGCCCGTGGCGCGAACGGTATTGCCAGACAGCCTGGTGGCCAGTGCCAGGCTGGCTTGCGCACCGGACTGGCTCAATGCCAGCCAGGCCAGCAGGCCCGGCAGCGCGGCCATGCCGATTGCCAGCAGCAGGGCCAGAGACAACAGGATGCGGCGCCATTGGCCAGGCGGTGGCGCCGCCGGGCCAGGCGGTCCGGCCGGCGGCAGGCTCGATGGCGGAACGGCCGAACCATCGCCGGCAGCAGGCGCCGGGTGCTGCGGCAACGGCGGCGATGCACTGCCGGCTTCATCGTTCATCACGGACCCCCTGCTTGGCGAACGTTTTCAAAATCCGTAGCCGACGGAAAAGTGCAGGCGCGGCTGCCAGGTGGCATGGTCGAATGCCAGGTCGACATTGACCGGGCCGATCGGACTGCGCCAGCGTGCCCCCACGCCACTGCCCTGGGCCAGGCGGAAATCGCGCCAGGCGTCGGCGGCGTTGCCGGCATCGGAAAACAGCGCCGCGCCCCACTGGGGGGTGAAGTGATACACCAGTTCGGCGCTCAGGATTGCCATCACCCGGCCGCCAACGACGGCACCATTTTGCGCCACTCCCAGGCTGTCGTAGGCAAAGCCTCGCACGGTCTGGTCGCCACCGGTACGAAACAGCAGGTCATCGGGGACATTCTCGCGCGCCGCACCGAATACCTGTCCGGCCTGGGCCCGCAGCACGGTGCTCCAGCGCCGGTCGAATGGATGCAGCCAGGTGCCGCGCAGCACGACGCGCGCCAGGTTTTGCACATTCACGGGTCCTTTCGGACCGGCGGCCAGCTCGATGGCGCCGACATAGCCGCGCGTGGGCGAAAGCGGCACATCGAGCCGCCGCCGCGTATAGCTGTAGGCGCCGACCAGGGCACGGCGGTTGTTGGGCGCCAGGTCCGGAATCTGCTGGCGATCGGCGAAGAATTGCAGCGCCCAGCTGTGGGTATTGTTTTTGTCGGCACTGGTCAGGCGTGCACTGGTATTGAGCTTGTCATTGATCTCCGACAGCAGGTTGGTGCGCTCGAAATGCGCGCCGACGCTGGGCTGCCAGCCGGAAAACGCGCCATCGAAGACATCGGCCAGCAGCCCGTCCCTGACGGTGGGGAAGTACAGGTCGCTGCCGATGGCCTTGGTGCTGCGGTCGACCTTCAGATCGGACTCCAGGCGCCAGTCGCGTCCCAGAAACTGGCGGTTGAGCCATTTCACCCGGCCATTGAGACCGGCATCGGTTGACACGCCCACGCCGAAGGACAGCTTCTTGCGTTCGTTTTCATTCAGGTCCACCCGTACCGGCACCAGGCTGGGGTGAGAAGGATCGACTTCGATGGTGGTGAATGCCGAACGGTAGTAGCCGCTGTCCTGCAGGCGCGCCTGCAGTTCATTGAGGCTTTCCTGGGAATAGGGCATGCCCGGGGTGATGGGATTGAGCGCATCGATGCGGCTGCGCCCGTACCGGTCCAGGCCCTCGATCTGCAAGACGCCAAAGGTGAAGGCCGGTCCCGAGTCGGCCGTCACTGCCAGCCTGACCGTGCCGGCCTGCGCATCGACCAGCGCCTGGCTGCGGGAAATGCGTGCGCCGGGGTAGTCGCGCGCCAGCAGGCTCTTGAGCAAGCCGGCCTTGGCGTCGTCCCAGGCGGCCTGGCGAAAGCGCTGCCCGGGAGACAGGCTCCACTGGCTGCGCAGGCCGGCAATGCGCCGGGTCATTTGCGCGTTGTCCGCGATGGCGCCGGCAAAGTCGATGGCAACGTCGCTGACCAGCACCGGCGCACCGAGCGCAATTGTGAAACGCGCCAGCGGCCGCGTTCCCGAAGCATCCAGCGCGCCTTCGACCGTGGGCGAAAAATAACCTTCGGTAGCCAGCAGGTCGCGGATCTGGTGCGGCGTGACAGCCACGCGCCGCTGCAGTTCTTCAGCGCTGACATCGCTGTCGCTGGCGCGTTCGACAATGGAAAGATTGTTTTGCAAAAACGCCGTAAAATCACCGGCGCCGCGCAATTCCACGGCATATTGCGGCTCGCCGGCAGCCTGTGCCGACAGGCTGGAAATGGCAAGCAGCATGGCAGCCAGCAGCGCGGCAGGCGGGAAAGCGGGCAGCAAGTTTTTCAGCCATCCCGGCAGCGAACCTGTGCGCAAACCTGGCAGCCAACCAGTGCGCGAATTAGGCAGCGAACCGAAAATCGAACCTGGCAGCAGGTCCGGCATTGCAGCAAACAGCAAACCCGGCAGCAAACCCGGGCGCGAACGCCGCTGTGCCCCAGACCGCAAACCGCAGCGCAGCAATCCGAGGCGCAACGCACCGACGCACGACAGCGCTGCAGCAGATGCACACCGCCGCGCAGGCAAACCGGCTGGCGTTCCAGCTGCGATGGGCAAACGGGCAGCCGGCGCATTGCGCAAGCAAGGATCGGTGGTCAAGATGATGGCGGTTCCTGGCGAATCGCCGCACGCGTGCGGCAAGGTTGAACGGGCAGGAGACATTATCGGCGAAGTCGCGCTGGCGGAGCGAAAAGCGACGTGGCGGCCGAGTTCCCCTACACTGTCGGTTAATTCACCCATTTCAGGAAACCGGCGTGCCGCGTGCACGCCCCATCATCATGCATGACATCAAAGAAGGCCAGTCGATCGAGTTGCTCAAGGAATTGCACATCCTGACGCGCGATGGAAAAATGAACCAGGACAGCCGGCGCAAGCTCAAGCAGGTGTATCACCTGTTCCAGTTCATCGAACCGCTGCTCAAGCAAGTACAGCAGGACCATGCCGACATTCGCCTGGTCGACCATGGGGCAGGCAAGTCCTACCTCGGTTTCATTCTCCACGATCTGTTTTTCAAGGCGTCTGGCAAAACCTCACACATCTACGGCATCGAAACCCGCGACGAACTGGTGACACGCTCGCGCGAGCTGGCTTCCCGGCTGGGCTTTGCCGGCATGTCGTTCCTTAACCTGTCGGTGGCTGAATCGATCGACTCGCCATTGCTGCCCGAGCGCATCGATGTGGTCACTGCGCTGCATGCCTGCAATACAGCGACCGATGATGCCATCCACTTTGCCCTCAAGAAGAAAGCCCGCTTCATCGTCGTGGTGCCGTGCTGCCAGGCTGAAGTGGCCAGCGTGCTGAAAAAGAACAAGAGTCGCAGCATGGCCCGCGATGCCTTGACCGAACTCTGGCGCCATCCCTTGCATACACGTGAATTCGGCAGTCAGCTGACCAATGTATTGCGCTGCCTGCAGCTCGAAGCACATGGCTACCAAGTCAATGTCACCGAACTCGTGGGTTGGGAGCATTCGATGAAAAACGAGTTGATCATCGCCAGCTATCGCGACCTGCCGCGCCAGCGTCCGGCCGAGCGCCTGGCCAAGGTGCTGCGCGATGTCGGTCTGGAAGAAATGCAGGAACGGTTCTTCACCACCTTGTAAGAAAAATCCCACAGTCGAATCGGTGTAACGCCGATGCGCAGCAAGGCGGATTTCTGCGACGATCCTCTCAAGCAGAAATTATAAATATGGAAACACGGTGTTTTTGCGCACATTCGTTACCCTGACTCGGGAACACACCACGGCCTGCCGTTGCAGGTCTGGTGCAGTCCCGATGCAAGTCCCTGGCGAATAATCGGGTTGGCAGTCGCCCACCCGGCCTCAGGTTCTGCAGTGGTGGCAATGTCTGGCAAGTTCGCGCTGCCAGTTCGCTTGAATCGACAGGCTGCTTTTGTCTTGCAGCATGTTCCCTTCGAGTGAGCCAACCGCACCGTATCAACCGCCGAGGAAGAAAACATGCCTATCGCACACATCGCCCAGTACACCCCCAAGCAAAACCTGTTGCTGGCAGCCTTGCCTGAAGCCGACTTTGAACGCCTGCTGCCGCACCTGGAACCGGTGCAGTTGAAGATTGGCCAGCCGCTGTATGAAACCGGCTCGCAAATGCGTCATGTGTATTTTCTCGCCACCTGCATCGTTTCGCTGCTGTATGTGACGCAGAATGGCTCGACGACCGAAACTGCCGTGATCGGCAATGAAGGCATGGTGGGTGTCGGCCTGTTCATGGGGGGTGAAACTTCCCACAGCCCGACCATGGTCAAAAGCGCCGGCATGGCGTACCGGCTCAAGGAAAGCGTGATCCGCGATGAGTTCAAGCATTGCGAAAGCGTGCAGCACATCCTGTTGCGCTACACCCAGGCCTTGCTCACGCAAATCACCCAGACGGCGGCTTGCAACCGCCACCATTCGATCGACCAGCAATTCTGCCGTTGCCTGCTGTCTTCACTGGACCGCCTGCCATCGAATGAACTGAGCATGACGCAGGAATTCATTGCCACCACTCTGGGCGTACGGCGCGAAAGCGTGACCGAGGCCGCCAAGAAACTGCAAAGTGCCGGACTGATCCACTATACCCGTGGTCATATCACGGTTACCGACCGCGCCGGCCTGGAAGCCGAGGTATGCGAGTGTTATTCCGTGGTGCGCAAGGTCTATGAACGCATGCGCAAGGATGCACTCAACGACCGCATGCGCTCCGACGCCCTGATTGCCGCTTAAGGCATCAACTTGCATCACCTTGCGGCCTGCGGCTGTCATGATCTGTCATGATCCCGGCCCATGAGCAAACCTTTTTCGCCCTCCTGCGCCCGTAACAGTCCTGCCATTCTGGAAGCCTTGCGCGGCTTGCTTCAAAAGGGCGACCGCGTGCTTGAAATCGGCAGCGGCACCGGCCAGCATGCCGTACACTTTGCCGCCGCCTTGCCCGGCATTGTCTGGCAAGCCAGCGACCGGCGTGTCAATCTCGATGCAATCCGCGCGTGGCTTGACGAGT
>JBPBPY010000495.1:0-7403 GCA_050954505.1 Janthinobacterium lividum | reverse complement strand
AAAATGCTGTCAGTGAAACGGTGGCAAACCCAAATCTGCCGGGTGACACCAGTTGTGAAAACAGTGCCACTGATTTATAAGGCTTTTTTCATTTACGGTGGCGGTCAATGCGGATCAACGCAACCAACTCTGCAGCCAAGTCGCGCACTCGCTCCATGACACGGATTTTTCACCAACTTGGCACAGTTTTCACTTTACGTGTCACACGACAAATCAAACGTCGATATTCCCCGCCTGCAGCGCATTCAATTCAATGAACGCCCGGCGTGGTTCGACATCATCCCCCATCAGCGTGGTGAAGATCTGGTCCGCAGCAATCGCGTCTTCGATCTGCACTTTTAGCAAACGGCGCACGGTCGGATCCATCGTGGTTTCCCACAGCTGTTCCGGATTCATTTCGCCCAGTCCCTTGTAGCGCTGCTTCGAGACGCCGCGTTCGGCTTCATCGCGCAGCCATGCCATGGCCTGGTGGAAGTCGACAATCGCAGATTCCTTGACCTTCTCACCGGTGCCGCGGCGCACCAGCGCGCCGGGGCCGATCAAGCCCTTGAAGGTGGCTGCGGCGCTTTGCAGCACGGCATAGTCCGGCCCCTGGACAAAGTCGGCGTCGATGACGCTGACCTTCACATTCCCGTGGAACATGCGCTGAATGCGCAGCATGTGCTTGTCGGACAGTTCATCGGACTTGACGATCACCTGCACGGTCGGGTCGGCCATGGCTTGCGTCATGGCGGCAGCGGATTGCTCGGCGCCCTGCAGGGTTTCCAGATTCAGCGTGACACCGGTCATGATGGCCGACAGGGCAGCCGAGTCGATGGCGCGGGTCAGGCGCATGATGATGGCGTTGGCGGTGTTGTACTGGCGTACCAGTTCCGCCAGCGCGTCGCCACTGATCGGCAGAGCGTTTTCCGTTGGCACCAGCGCTGCATCATGCAGAGCGATCTGCATCATGTAGCCGGTTTCTTCCAGCTCGTCCTTGAGGTAGCGTTCGTCGCGGCCGTGCTTGACCTTGAACAGGGGCGGCTGGGCGATGTAGACATGGCCGCGCTCGACCAGCAAAGGCATCTGGCGATACAGCAGCGTCAACAGCAGGGTGCGGATGTGGGCGCCATCGACGTCGGCGTCGGTCATGATGATGATGCGGTGATAGCGCAGCTTGTCGATGTTGAATTCATCGGCACCGATGCTGGTGCCCAGGGTGGCGATCAGCGTGGTGATCTGCTCGGACGAGAGCATCTTTTCAAAGCGGGCTTTCTCGACGTTGAGCACCTTGCCGCGCAGCGGCAGAATGGCCTGGAACTTGCGGTCGCGGCCCTGCTTGGCGGAGCCGCCTGCGGAGTCACCCTCGACGATGTAGAGTTCGCACAGCGCGGGGTCCTTTTCCTGGCAGTCGGCCAGCTTGGCCGACAGGCCCAGGCCATCCATGACGCCCTTGCGCCGGGTCAGGTCGCGCGCCTTGCGGGCGGCTTCCCGCGCCCGCGCAGCTTCGACTATCTTGCCACAAATGATCTTGGCGTCGTTGGGTTTTTCCTGCAGGTAGTCGGCCAGCGTCTTGGCGACGATTTCCTCCACGGGGCCGCGCACTTCGGACGACACCAGCTTGTCCTTGGTCTGCGAGCTGAACTTTGGCTCCGGCACCTTCACCGACAGGACGCAGGTCAGGCCTTCGCGCATGTCGTCGCCGCTGACTTCGACCTTGGCCTTCTTGGCGAACTCGTGCTCTTCGATGTACTTGTTGATCACCCGCGTCATGGCCGCGCGCAGGCCGGTCAGATGGGTGCCGCCATCGCGCTGCGGAATGTTGTTGGTAAAGCACAGCACCTGTTCATTGTAGGCGTCGTTCCACTGCATCGACACATCGACGGCGATGTTGGTGTTCTGGTCCGACATGCGCTCGCCAGTGGCCTGGAAAATCGTCGGATGCAGGACCGTCTTGGCCTTGTTGATGTATTCGACAAAACCGCGCGTGCCGCCTTCGAAGGCAAACAGTTCTTCCTTGCCGGTGCGCTGGTCGGAGAGCTTGATCTTCACGCCATTGTTGAGGAAGGAAAGTTCGCGAATGCGCTTGGCCAGGATGTCGTAATGGAATTCGATGTGGGTGAAGATTTCTTCATCGGCCCAGAAGTGCACTTCTGTGCCGCGCTTGTCGGTGTCGCCGGTTACCTTGATCGGCGAGACCTGCACGCCATCGATGACCTCGATCTCGCGGTTTTGCGGCACGCCGCGCACGAACTCCATTGCGTGCTGCTTGCCATCGCGGCGCACCGTCAGCTTCAGCAGTTTCGACAAGCCATTGACGCACGATACACCCACGCCATGCAGGCCGCCCGAGACCTTGTACGAGTTCTGGTCGAACTTGCCGCCGGCATGCAATTCGGTCATGACGATTTCAGCCGCACTGCGCTTGGGCTCGTGCTTGTCGTCCCACTTGATGCCGGTGGGGATGCCGCGGCCATTGTCGGTGACGGAAATCGAATTGTCGGAATGAATGGTGACGTGGATTTCCGTGCAATGCCCGGCCAGCGATTCATCGATCGAATTGTCCAGCACTTCGAACACCAGGTGGTGCAGGCCCGTGCCATCGGAGGTGTCGCCGATGTACATGCCGGGACGCTTGCGCACGGCCTCCAGACCTTCAAGGATCTGGATCGAGGATGCGCCGTACTGGTTCGGTTGCGCCGGGGTGCTGCTTGGTTCGACTGGAATCGCGGACATGGCTGCCTTCTAAAAAACGCTACTGCTGAAAAAACGAGTTTCAATCCATGGACGGCGCACGCGGGCAGCCTTCCATTCAAAACGGTCTACGGGACTGGGATGGCGCAGCACTTCGCTGTGGGTCTGGTTGCCGCAGCCCTGCGAGGGCCATGGGCGGCAGCGACATCCCGGTCACACGAATCAAATCCGCATGGGCATGACGACGTACTTGAAATCGGCGTTCTCTGGTACGGTGATCAGCGCGGACGAATTGGCGTCGCCCAGTGCAATGTTGACGCTCTCGCACTTGAGGTTGTTGAGAACATCGAGCAGGTAGGTGACATTGAAGCCGATATCGACACTGTCGCCGCCGTAGTCGATTTCGATTTCTTCCACTGCTTCTTCCTGGTCGGCATTGGTGGAGCTGATCTTCATGCTGCCCGGGTTGACGATGCAGCGCACGCCCTTGAACTTGTCCGAGGTCATGATGGCGGCGCGCTGCAGCGAACGCAGCAACTGGTCGCGGCCAATGGTGAAGTTGTTCTTGTAACCCTTGGGCACCACGCGGGTGTAGTCGGGGAACTTGCCTTCCACCAGCTTGGAGACCAGCTCGATGTCGGCAAAGGTCAGCTTGACCTGGTTGTTGGCAATGTCGAGCTGCACCGTGTCATCGGTTTCTTCCAGCAGGCGCTGCAGTTCAATGATGGTCTTGCGCGGAATGATGACTTCCTGGCGCGCGAATTCCTGTTCGGTCTCGATCTGGCAAAACGCCAGGCGGTGGCCGTCGGTGGCAACACCGATGACGTTCTTGCCATCGACCACCAGCAGCAAGCCATTGAGGTAGTAGCGGATGTCCTGCTGGGCCATGGCAAAGTGAACCATGTTGAACAGATGCTTGAGGGTCTTTTGCGGCAGGGTCAGGGTGGCGTTGTATTGCTCGGCCTGATTAACGGTCGGGAACTCTTCGGCTGCCAGGGTTTGCAGGGCAAAACGCGACTTGCCCGACTGCACTGTCATACGCTTGTTGGTCAGGGACAGCGAGACTTCATCGCCATCGGGCAGGGCGCGCAGGATGTCGAGCAGCTTGCGGGCAGCAACCGTGGTCGAGGCGGCTTCCGAACCACTGCCGACGTTGGCGATCGTGGTGATCTGCACTTCGGTGTCAGTGGACAAAAACGACACTTTTTCGCCATCCTTGCGAATGAGGATATTGGCCAGAATCGGCAAGGTGTGCCGACGCTCGACAATACCGCTCACGACTTGCAGTGGCCGCAGAAGCGTGTCTCTGTGGGTTTTGACCAATTGCATGGTTAGTTCCTTATTTTTAATAAGTTGACGAGTGCTGATTCTTGAATGCGGCCTCCCAGCGTCTTCCGCATCCGTGTTTTCCTGATTCTTCCTGCTCCGTCCGCGACCGTGTCCTTGTCCTTGTCCTTTTACCGATTCTGACCAAAACATGGCAGCCGCGCCATCTTTTTCCAGCCGTGCCGGCAGCCGATACAACGGTTGTTCTCCAGCGCCGGCCTATGTCATCCCTATGGCAGGCCGTCTGCTACTTTACTGCAACGAAACGCATTCCCTCAAGCACAGCAAGCACCGTGTGGCAGCAACATTCCAGCCACCGGCACACACAGCTGCTCGGCCAGCCAGACTTGTCCCCAGCTTATCCCGGTGTTATACCAGGCTTATCCCCAGGGTCATACACAATGCCTACATGACTTATACCGGCGTTATACCCGGCTTATCCAGCACTTGTTCACAAGCTTATCCACAAGCAGCAAGTCTGCTCAGGTCAGCCCTTCAGGGTCTGCTCCAGCACATGCAATTCGTGATTGCATTCAGGGCTTTTGCTGCGGTCGGCGGCAATCTTGCGCACCGCATGCAGCACGGTTGTATGGTCGCGCCCACCAAACAGTTCGCCGATTTCCGGCAAACTCTTTTGCGTCAATTCCTTGGCCAGGTACATGGCGATTTGGCGCGGCCGGGCGATGTTTGCTGGCCGCTTCTTGGAATACATATCAGCGACTTTGATGTTGAAAAAATCAGCAACCGTCTTCTGAATGTTTTCCACCGAGATCTGCCGGTTCTGCACCGAGAGCAAATCTTTCAGCGCATCCTTGACCACATCAATGGTGATGTCCTTGCCGTGGAAACGCGAATACGCCAGGATCTTGCGCAGCGCGCCTTCGAGTTCGCGCACATTCGAGCGCAAATGCTTGGCGACAAAAAACGCCACGTCATCGGACAGGTTGGCGCCTTCCTGCTGGGCTTTCTTGAGCAGAATCGCCACCCGCATTTCCAGTTCCGGCGGCTCCACGGCCACCGTCAGGCCGGAGTCGAAACGGGAAATCAGGCGGTCATCCATGCCGGTGATTTCCTTGGGATAGGTATCGCTGGTGATGATGATTTGTTTTTTGGCTGCAATCAAGGCTTCGAACGCATAGAAGAATTCTTCCTGCGTGCGGCTTTTGCCACCGAAAAACTGAATATCATCGATCAGCAACAGATCCAGCGAATGGTAATAACGCTTGAAGTCATCGAAACCCTTGCGCTGGTATGCCGTCACCACATCGCGCACATATTGTTCGGCATGGATGTAGCGGATCTTCACAGCCGGATTTTCCGCCTGCACCTGGTTGCCGATGGCGTGGATCAAATGGGTTTTACCCAGGCCGACACCGCCATACAGGAACAGCGGATTGTAGGAAATGCCCGGGTTGTTGGCGACTTGGATGGCTGCAGCACGCGCAAGCTGGTTGGCTTTACCGGTAACGAAACTCTCGAAGGTAAGGGCGGTGTTGATGCGGCTTAAGTCCTGGCGCGAGCCCGTCTTGGCTTCGACCTCCTGGATACGTTCGCGAATTTCCAGCGGCTCGCCATTGCCGGCGGTCGCAGGGGTGCTGGCCGCCACAGGCATGCCGGTCGACGGTTTGCGCGCGGCGCCGGCGCGCGGATCGAGCACAAACTGCACCTCTACCGGGCCATCCCAGAACTGGGCTGCCAGGGTGTTGATGCGGCTTGCAAATTGCGTCTTGACCCAGTCGAGCTTGAAGCGGTTCGGCGCTGCGATGCGCAGCAGCCCTTCTTCGAAATCGAGTGGCGCCAGTGGTTTGATCCACGCGCTGAACTGCTGCGGCGTCAATTCCTGCTCCAGCTGGGCGGAGCAGGTCTGCCAGAAATTTTCCATTAATCGTCTGTTGAATACTGTTTAAGTGCTTACTGATCAAATGCGGTGGACGGTCGCTTAATACAATGATTCCGGTTGCTGACGATGCATCAGTGCACGCGACGCAAACCATTCGCAGCACATTGGTTGAAACGCAGGCGCCATGCAGGCCAGGTGCACGATCGTGAATTGCTGCGGGGCGCAAACGGGCTGGGACCAGATGTGCCTGGATTCATCTGATTGTTGCAGTTTCATGCAGCATAATCTGCCGAATGCTTGCAGGATGACTTTGCCGGAATACCTTGCAGAAACACCGTGTTTCCTTACCCAGCATTCTACTCCCGCCAGACAAAGTTATCCACAGGCAGCGGTGCTTTTTGGACAAATCCCCTGTGGCGGCCTGCAGCGGGGCAGGGGCCACAGAGGGACGACAGACGCTGACAGGATAACAACAGAATGACGCTTAAAATTGTGACAGTGATTGACAAACAATTGCCAACTGCTGTCTAATCATGGGTTCTCTGCCTGGAGTATGGATTTTTAACAATTCCCGGTTCGATTTTCTTTATTGTATTCCTGATTTGCGAGACCCAAAATGAAACGTACTTACCAACCTTCAGTCGTTCGCCGCAAGCGTACCCATGGCTTTCGCGTTCGCATGGCAACCCGTGGTGGCCGCGCAGTGCTCAATGCACGCCGCGCCAAGGGCCGCAAGCGTCTGGCCGCATAAGCCAGCCGTCTCAGTCGCACAGCGCTGCTGGCGTGTCCGGCGATCGTCTGCCCAGCCTGCACAATTACGCACGCACCAAGCGCATCGTTAAAACGGATGAGTTCTCATCCGTTTTTCGTTTGCGCCCTGTATTGAAAACTGCGCATTTTGTGCTTTACACCCGTCTCAATGGTATGCCGCAGGCGCGCCTTGGGGTGGTGGTGGCCAAACGGTTTGCACCGCGTGCCGTGACCCGCAATACCGTCAAGCGTGTGATGCGCGAACTGTTCCGCCAGGCCAGCCTGCCGGCGCTTGATTGCATCGTGCGCCTGTCCAAACCCGTCAATGCCAAGACCGGACCTGCGACTACGGCAGGCCTGAAGACAGCCTTGCGCGCGGAACTGGCGCGCCTGGTGTCCTATCTCGAAGTTCAGGGCCTGGCACATGCCGGTCCGGCATTGACCGATGCAGCGCGCCTGCAGGCGCGGGTGGAAGCACGCGCGAAACTGCGCGCCAAACGCTCGGCCAAATCGAAGGCCGAGCCTGGCAGCGGGCCGCACTCACCATCCGTCGCCAGCCACCCCGGCAAACCGGAATTACAGTCATGAAGACTGTGCTTCTGGTATTGTTGCGTGCCTACAAGCTTGGCATCAGTCCGTTCCTGGGGCAGAACTGCCGTTTTTATCCCAGCTGTTCCGAGTATGCCGGCCAGGCCATTGCACTGCATGGCGCCGCCAGGGGTTCGGCACTTGCTGCCATGCGCCTGTGCAAATGCCACCCGTGGCATGCCGGCGGCTGCGACCCGGTGCCACCCCGTCTTGCCAAACCTGTAGC
>JBPBPY010000361.1:0-7480 GCA_050954505.1 Janthinobacterium lividum | reverse complement strand
AGCATTTCCTTGGCGCGGTCGTCGCGGATCTCCTTGCGCTGGGCCATAAGGACCTGCACGCCACGCTGCACTGCCGGGCGTGTTTCGATCGTCCTGAACCAGCGTTCCACATTCGGATAGTCGGCCAGGTCGATACCCTGGTTGGCATGCGAACGCGTCTACGGAAAACAGGCAATGTCGGCGATGGTGTACTGCTCGCCGGCGAGATACTCTGATTTTGCCAATTGGCGATCCAGCACCCCATACAAACGTTTGGCCTCGTTGGAGTAGCGGTTGTAGGCATACTCGATTTTTTCCGGCGCGTAGATGCGAAAGTGATGCGCCTGGCCCAGCATGGGGCCAAGACCGCCCATCTGGAACATCAGCCACTGCAGGGTGGCAAACTTTTCGCGCTCGGTGTGGCCCAGGAAGCGTCCGGTCTTGCCGGCCAGGTAGACCAGGATCGCACCGGACTCGAACAGGGAAATCGGTTCGCCATCGGGACCGTCCTGGTCGACAATGGCAGGAATCTTGTTGTTGGGGGAGATAGCCAGGAACTCCGGTGTGAACTGGTCGCCCGCACCGATGTCGATGGAATGCACGCGATACGGCAGGGCGCATTCCTCTAGCATGATGTGGATCTTGTGGCCGTTGGGCGTGGCGGTACTGTACAGATCTATCATTGAAGTCCTTGCTGATCAGATGACTCAAGCGGGCCGCCATTGCCGTGCAGTGCGGTGGCTGCAATACGGCGTTGCGCAGAAAGATGGCTTGCGTGCCGGCTGGAGCGTTGCCAAGCCGTGCTGGCCAACGGACCGCCGTTACTTGAAGACCGGCGGGCGCTTTTCCATCAGTGCCGCCAATCCTTCCTGGGCGTCACGATGGTACAGGCTTTCGAGAAAATACTGTTTCTCCGTGACGAAATGCTGCTCCAGCGTCGTCGCCGGATTATCGCGCAACAATGACTTGATGGTTTCCAGTGCATTCGGTGACAAGGCGCCCAGTTCATCGGCCCAGTCGAGCGCGCTGTCGAGCGCCTGGCCATCGAGCACCAGGCGATTGACCAGTCCCAGTTCATGCAGGCGCGGTGCCGGAATCGGCGTGCCTTGCAGCAGGATTTCGCTGGCCAGCTGCCGCGGCAGCGCACGCAGAAGAAACCAGGCGCCGCCGCCCTCGGGGGTAAGTCCAATGGTCGAATGCGACATGGAAAACTTTGCGCTTCGGCCGGCCACGATCATGTCGCAGGCCAGTGCCAGCGAAAACCCGCCATCGGCGGCCATGCCGTCGACCGCGGCAATCACCGGTTTCGGACAGTCGCGGATGGCCTCGATCCAGCTGCGCAGCAAGTCGTGGTTGTCGGCCTGCTGCTGGCGGTCGCGGTTGCGGTTCTCAAGCAGGCGCAGAAAATTTCCGCCGCCGCAAAAACATTCGTCGGCACCGGTCAGCACCACCATGCGGATCGATTGATCGCGCTCGGCCGTGGTCAGGGTTTCGATGGCTGCAGCGAACATGTCCGGGTGCAGCGCATTGCAGCTGCCCGGATTGGAGATCGTCAGGATCAGCGTTGCATCGCGACGTGAAGCCTGGATTTCAGCGGACATGGCACTGCCTTGTGGTAATGGGTTGGATTGGCATGGTCAGACTGTCGCCAGTCGTTCGAGGGCGCGCTGCAGGGTTTCATCCTGCTTGGCAAAACAAAAGCGCACAATGGCTGACTCGCGCGGCTGGTGGTAGAACGCCGACACCGGAATGGCTGCCACCCCGACTTCGGCAGTGAGGTAGCGGGCAAAGGCATTTTCCGACAGCGATGAGACGCCTGAATAATCGACGCATTGAAAATAGGTGCCGTCGCAGGGCAGCAAGCGCAAGCGGGTTTTTGCCAGGCCGGCGCGAAACAGGTCGCGCTTGTGCTGGTAAAACGCCGGCAGATCGAGATACGGCGCCGGATTGGCCATGTAGTTGGCCAGGCCGAACTGCATCGGCGCATTGACGGAAAACACATTGTATTGATGAACCTTGCGCAGTTCTGCCGTCAGTGCCGCCGGCGCGGCGACGTAACCGATCTTCCAGCCGGTCACATGATAGGTCTTGCCGAAGCTGGAAACCACGAAGCTGCGCGCCGCAAGCTCGGCATGGCGGCACAGCGACTCGTGACGGGCACCATCGAAGACCATGTGTTCATAGACTTCGTCGGACAGGATCAGGATTTCGGTGCCGCGCACGATGGCGGCGAGCGCGTCGATGTCGGCCTGCTGCATGACGGAGCCGGTCGGATTGTGCGGCGAGTTGACGATGATCAGCCGGGTCTTGCCGGTGACGGCGGCCTGCACCTGGTCCCAGGGAATTGCATAGCCCGACGACGTCAGCGCCATCTGCACGAACACCGGTACGCCGCCGGCCAGTTCGATGGCTGGCACATAACTGTCGTAGGCGGGCTCGATGACGATGACTTCCTTACCCGGATGCACGCAGCACAGGATCGACGTCAGGATGGCCTGGGTGGCGCCGGTGGTGACGGTAATTTCGGTGTTGGCGTCATAACTGCGGCCATAGATGGCAGCGATCTTGGCGACAATGGCACGGCGCAGCTCGGCAGCACCCGGCATGGGTGTGTACTGGTTGTGACCGGCTGCCATGGCGTCATGGACGGCGTCAATCAGCTGCGGGTCGCAACCAAAATCGGGAAAGCCCTGGCCCAGATTGACGGCATTGTTTTCCATGGCCAGTGTCGACATGACGGAAAAAATCGTCATGCCGACGTTGGGCAAACGCGAGACCAGTGGGCGCAACGCGACCGCCGCGGGCGGGCTTTGTTCCGGCTGAGGAGCGACGCTGTCGATATTGGCGCCGGCCGACTGCGCAAGGTCTGGATTGTTCATACGTGTTTTCAGGGACGATTGTTGATGGGCACATGGTTGTCGAACCAGCGCGGCAAGCGCTGTGCCGCTGCAACTGGCTATTCTATCCGTTTGTCTGGCCGTGGCCCTGCATGGTGCTGGCCACGGCCCACGCCTCCGGTTTGATGATGGCAAACATGCCGGCCCTGGCGGTCTTGCGTGCCAGCTTGAGCAACGCCCGGTCCTTGGTAACCAGGATGGCTGCACGCCCATCGCGTGCCAGTTCGAGGAATTTCTGGTCGTCCTTGTCACTGCATCGCGGCAGCAAGGCTGCCACGCCTGGTGCCGGCGCCGGCGCCAGAGCGATCAGGCGGTCGAATGCGGCAATTGCCCAGGCACGCGAGCGTTCATCCAGGGGCAGATGCGGGTATTCCAGCACGATGAGCCACTCATCGCGACAATCGCTGCGTGTGATCGCTTCGACCGTACCGGCTTCCAGTGCCGCCAGCAGGGTTGCCCAGCGCGGATCGTGGAAGACGAACAGGTCGAGGCAGACGTTGGTGTCGAGCACGATGCGATTCGGTATCATGGTGAACTTTTTTCAGGATGACTCAGATGCTGATTGTTTTATCGCCGGCCAAGACGCTCGATTACACCACGCCCGCGGCAACGGACCAGCACGGCAAGCCCGATTTTATCAAGCAATCAGCCGAGTTGATCGACACCTTGCGTCTTCTCACGCCGGCACAGATCGGCAGCATGATGCATGTTTCCGACCCGCTGGCCCAGCTCAATGCCGAACGCTTTGCATCCTGGTCGCCGCGATTTACCAAACACAATTCCAAACAGGCTGTGCTGGCATTCAATGGCGACGTCTACGACGGACTCGACGCGTCCACGCTGTCCGAACCCCAGCTCATGCATGCACAGGCACACCTGCGCATCCTTTCCGGTCTGTATGGCCTGCTGCGCCCGCTCGACTGGATGCAGCCTTACCGCCTGGAGATGGGCACACGTCTGCAAAACCCGCGCGGGCGCGACCTGTATGCGTTTTGGGGCGACAGCGTCACGCTGGCATTGAACAAGCAGGTCGCCAAGGTGAAAGCGCGCGCGCTGATCAATCTGGCTTCGGAAGAATACTTCAAGGTGGTGCAGCCAGCGCTATTGACCGTGCCGGTGATCACGCCGGTATTCGAGGACTGGAAAAATGGCCAGTACAAGATCATTTCGTTTTACGCCAAGCGGGCGCGCGGCAGCATGGCGCGCCATGCCACGGTCAGACATCTGACCGATCCGGAAAAGCTGAAGAATTTTGAAACCGATGGTTATGCCTACAACGAACGGGCCTCCACGCCGGCCCGCTGGGTGTTCCGGCGAAAACCGTAACGGCGGTCCCGGCGTGTGAATATTGGCAATCAGACCAGGTCACGGCCACTGGGTAGGCGGGCTGCCGCCGATCCGAACAAGAGCTGGCCTCGCTGGCGAAGCAAGGGATTGTATCCAACCGTAAATAAATAAAATTGCATTAAAGGAACTTCGCGACTGGTCATTCCCACTCATTACCAAGGCTGCATCAACGTCTACGGACATTTAAAAGGGGAAGAATCGTGAGTTCCAATATCGGTGGTTTGGGCGGCAAGTCGGGAACGTCCGACGTCAACAGTTTTTTTGAGCGGTCGGCAAGCACGACCTCGACAACCGAAACGCACAATCGCAAACGCGAACGTGAGGACGAAGGCGATATCGACGGTGGCTCGCCCAGCCTGTCGAAAAGCAGCAATGCGTTTGGCGATGGTGAAATCGGCGAGAGCACGGCCAAGCGTCAAAAGCTTGATACATCCAGCAAGGATGACACCGATTCCATCAGCAAGCTGCTTGACATGCTCAAGGCCAAGCTCGGCTCCGATTTCCTCGACAAGCTGTTGAAATATCTTGCCGCCGACAAGAGCAGCGACACTGACACCGATAGTGATTCCGACAGCGATTCCGACGTTGACAGTGGTGGTGGCGGTGGCGGTGGTGGCGGCGTTTCGAATTCGAATCAGGGCGCCTATGCACCGATCACACCGACCAGCGAAACTGCACCGGTGAGCAAGGCGGCAGTCCTGCAGCCGGCTTCGCAGCTGCCGACGCCGCCTGCCTCACCGACCGCCTCACCGACCGCATCCCCCACTGCATCGACCACGGATTCAGCAGCCAGTGCAGGCAGCAGTGGCACCGCCAGAAGCGATCTGTTCGGTGGCTCGACCAAGGCCAACCCGGCCAGCGATGCCGGCAAGACGATCGATACCGGCACTGGTACCGGCAATATCTTCAATGTGCATAACAATACCGACCGCGAGCAAACCTATGCCTTTACCACCGGCAGCAGCAATACCGCTGGCTTCTCCAACAACAAGCCGACCCTGATGACGCTCAAGCCCGGCGAAAGTGCAGCCTTTGAAGCCGGCAACAACGTCCCTGGCATCCGCATCAATTCGTCAGGTCCGAATGGTGAAAGCCATGACAACCAGAACCTGTTTGAAGATACCATTCAGGATAATCCGTACAAAGCTGGTGAAACCGTGCACAACGCGGACGTCAGTGGCGTGGCCGGCTCCAAGTCGTACGATGGCAACCCTGAAAGCATCACGTTCCGCGCCGCCGGCAAGATCGTCGGCGACGATCCGAATGCAGACATTCCTTCCTACAAGTTGTGGAATGACGATACGCTTGCTGGCAAGGCCAACCCGATGCAGATGGGTCTGACTGCCGCGCCTGTGATCGACATCAGCTTCTCGTAAGCCGCACAACTCCCGCTGCAGATCCTGCTGCAGATCCAGTGCCAGATGTAAAAACAGCCATCCGCATGCAAGTGCGGATGGCTGAAATTTTTTGTGCGACGGTTTTTGGCGGCAGCGAACCTGCAGTGCCGTGTGCTCAGGTCACGACCAGAATTTCCACCAGGTGGCTTTCTTGCCATTCGGCCCTTGCAGGTATTTGCTGTTCGGGTAGTTGGTGCGAAACACCCGGTCAGCATCGTCGCGCAGATCGGTCATGCCCAGCGCGTCATACGAGCGCACCATGATGAACAAGGCCTCTTCCACCGCCGGAGCCTGGCTGAATTCCTTGACTGCCATCTGGGCGCGGTTGGCGGCGGCCAAAAAGGCGCCACGGCGGTAATAGTAGTTGGCCACATGGACGTCGTACTGCGCCATGGCGTTGATCAGGTAGGCCAACCGGCCATTGGCGTCGGCAGCGTACTGGCTGTTGGGGAATTTGTCGGTCAGCGTCTTGAACGAATCGAAGGCATCCCGTGCACCCTTGGGGTCGCGTTCGCTGAGGTCTTGCGGGGCGATGAAGTCGAACAGGCTGACCTTGTCGTTGAACGTGATCAGGCCGCGCAGGTAATACATGTAGTCGACATTCGGATGGCCGGGATGCAGCTTGATGAAGCGGTCGACGGCGGCCAGCGCCAGGGCTTGGTCACCGGCGCGGTAATGGGCGTAGGCGATTTCCATCTGCGCCTGGGTGGCAAAGGTGCCGAATGGATAGCGCGATTCCAGTTTTTCAAACAGCGAGATCGACTTTTCGAAATTGCCGCCCTGCAGTTCCTCGCGTGCCTCCGCGTATAATTTGGGCGCTGACCAGTTTTTGGTCTCGTCGATCGGGTCGCTTTGCAACACACCACATGCCGATAACGAGACGACCAGTGCCGCGAGCAGGTATTTTAATGAATTTTTTTGCATGGAATTTACTGGAATTTGCAGGTAATTGCTTAGGAATTTGCTTAAGGCTTTGCTTGAGGTTTTGTTTGATTACGACCGAATGCACCATAGAACAATGATTGATTATATCCGATGGAACTTGCTGTGAAGCCAATTGGGGGCGCCTTGCCCATGAATGCCGCCGACCTCGAACATGCCGGCCTGGACGATGGCGACGAGGCTGGCGAACACGACCTTTCGCCGCCACAGGCCGAAGCCATCACGCTGCATTTGAGTGAAGACGACTGCGGCGTGCGGCTCGACAAGATCCTGTCGAATCATGTGCCGCAGTACTCGCGCAGCCGGATCCAGCAGTGGATCGACGCCGGCTTCGTGAGCGTCGACGGTGAACCGGCACGGGGCAAGGTGACGGTATTCGGCGATGAAACGGTGGTCATACTGCCACAGGCGGCGCCCGATGAAAAGGCGTTTACGCCCGAGGCAATGGACCTGCCGATCGTTTTCGAAGACAAGCATATCATCGTCATCAACAAGCCGGCAGGCCTGGTGGTGCACCCGGGTGCCGGCAACTGGTCAGGCACCTTGCTCAACGGTTTGCTGCATCACGTCCCCTCGCTGGTGGGCGTGCCACGGGCCGGCATCGTGCACCGGCTCGACAAGGACACCAGCGGTTTGATGGTGGTGGCCAAGACGCTGGAAGCGCAGACCGACCTGGTGCGTCAGCTGCAGGCCCGCACTGTCAAGCGGGAATACATGGCCCTGGTTTGGGGTACGCCGCTCTTGAACGGCAAGATCGACGCCGCCATGGGCCGTCATCCGCGCGACCGCATCAAGATGGCCGTGCTGGAAAACCTCACTGCCAAGCCCGCCATCACGCATTTTCATCGCTGGGCCACCGGCTTGCTGGACCGCCGGCCAGTGAGCCTGATGCGCTGCCAGCTGGAGACTGGCCGCACC
>JBPBPY010000268.1:0-7498 GCA_050954505.1 Janthinobacterium lividum | reverse complement strand
CGAGCAATTCCTGGAACACTTCGATGGCTTCTCGATCGGTTCCAACGATCTGACCCAGCTGACGCTGGGCCTGGACCGCGATTCCGGCATGGCCTTGCTGGCAGCGGATTTCGACGAGCGTGATCCGGCGCTGAAGTTCATGCTCTCCCGCGCCATTTCGGCATGCCGGGCGGCAGGCAAGTATGTTGGCATCTGTGGCCAGGGTCCATCCGATCACCCGGACTTTGCCCTCTGGCTCATGGAGCAGGGTATCGGCTCGATGTCGCTCAATCCTGATTCAATCATTGATACCTGGCAAAAGCTGGCTGCCGCGAAAAAGGATTGAACACGCAGCGGCATGCACCAGCCTGACCCTGCAGGGCGGTTCGAGAGTGCCTACCTGCAGAAAACATTAGGCGTTGACCGAGTTTTACAGTAGACTCGTTGCTTATAGAACAACGCCTAAAAAAGCAGTGCCGTTTCTTTGAAACCCCTTCATATCTGCCGGTATGTTGGGGTTTTTGTTTGACTGCGGCATACTCCGGGTGTACGCATCTCTCCATGCGTGGTGACACACCATGGGGAAGCCAGGGTGCAAACTACAAGGAAAACGGATGACAAACTGGATGTCCTGGATGGTCCTGGCTGCAATGATGGTCATACTGGAGATGTTCCTCGGCACCTTCTACCTGCTGATGGTCGCCATCGGCATGGTGGTTGGCGCCATTTGCGCCTTCCTGGGTCTGGCGCTGGAATGGCAAATCCTGCTTGCCGCGCTGGCAGGAGCCCTGGCTACCCTGGGCTTGCGGCGCCATCGCTTTGCCGCAGTACCGAAGGCGCCCGCGTCTGCCGACCCCAACGTCAATCTGGATATTGGCCAGGTCATCGTGGTCGACCACTGGCTCGGCAATCAAGGCAGCAGCACTGCCCGGGTCATGCACCGCGGCGCATTGTGGGATGTCGATCTGGCGCCGGGCCAGGTGGCAATCGCAGGACGGTTTGTCATCCGCGAAGTGCGCGGCAGCCGCTTCCTGGTCGTCAGCGCATGACGCAGCGCCGGCAACCGGCATGCCGGCGGCAGGCACGGCATACCCACTCAATCAAGCTAACCAAGCAAACCAAGGAAACCACATGATCGGAACATTCGGCACCTTCACCCTGTTCTTTTTCATCCTGGCGATGGTCTTCATCTTCAAGACTGTCAATGTGGTGCCGCAGCAGCATGCGTGGGTGGTGGAGCGGCTGGGCAAATACCATGCAACCCTGGGACCGGGGCTCAACATCGTGTTGCCCTTCATCGACCGCGTCGCCTACAAGCATTCACTCAAGGAAATACCGCTCGATGTCGCTTCACAGATCTGTATCACCAAGGACAATACCCAGCTCAGTGTCGACGGCATCATCTATTTCCAGGTCACCGATGCAATGCGCGCGTCATACGGCTCGTCCAACTATGTCGCTGCCATCACCCAGCTGTGTCAAACCACCTTGCGCTCCATCATCGGACGCATGGAACTCGACAAGACCTTCGAAGAACGCGACCATATCAACACCACCATCGTCAATGCCATCGATGAATCGGCCCAGAACTGGGGCGTGAAAGTGCTGCGCTATGAAATCAAGGATTTGACGCCGCCCAAGGAAATCCTGCATGCGATGCAGGCGCAAATCACCGCCGAGCGGGAAAAGCGTGCCCTCATCGCCGCCTCGGAAGGGCGCAAGCAGGAACAGATCAACATCGCCACCGGCGAGCGTGAGGCATCGATTGCGAAGTCGGAAGGCGAAATGCAGGCGTCGATCAACCGGGCCCAGGGACAGGCTGCGGCGATTGTGGCGATTGCCCAGGCCACCGCGGAAGCACTGCGTCAGACCGCAGCGGCAATTCGGGAACCAGGCGGGCTCGATGCCGTCAATCTCAAGGTGGCAGAGCAATATGTGGGCGCGTTTGCTCAGCTGGCCAAGACCAATAATTCGATCGTCATTCCGGCCAACATGGGCGACATCAGCGGCTTGATCGCCACCGCCATGCAAGTCGTGAAATCCAACCGCACGCTGTAACGCAAGGTGCCGCCACCCGGCACTCGATCCGCAGTCGTGCAGCCAGGCTGACTGCAACCATCACGCAATCAAGACGATTGCCCTTGGACCCGGCGTTTTTCAACTGTCCAGAAATCTTCCACACAGGCCCGTGACCTCACACGGGCATCCAGTTACCCCGAGCACCAAGTCAGCGTTGCTGGCCATCACATCTTTGTGATGGACACTAGAACGTAAAAAAAACTCCATCAAAAATGATGAAACCATAGGTTTTTCATTGACACAAACCAAAAGAATAAGTAAATTCGTTTATCACTATTGATTCATAAAAATAAGTAACAAATAGTTTTAAGGTTGTTTTGCAATTCAGCGTCCCGCCTTGAACGGCGCGATGCCACCTCGTTTGGTTTCACCAGCACTGATTCGATTCGCAGGTACGCACAAGCGTCCTGAACAAACATAAAAATGGCGAAAATTCGCCGGCTGCACTGGGAGGTGCGTTATGGAGAAGTGCGCGCAAAATTTTGTCGAGCATTCCGCGTTTGCGATCACAAAGCATGCAGATTGTGTTACACCGCTGCGCTTGTCCGCAAGGCTGTTTCCCCATCTAGCCCCCCTGTATGCTGCCTGGCTGCCATTGACCTTGCTGCTGTTCGGATGCGACACCGCATACCCGCAACAGGCGGCCGAAGTGCGCAGCGGCCGGCCCATTCCCACTGCTTTTTTCTACGGCAAGCCGGTTCCGCTGCAGCGTCTGGCTGGCTATGAGCGCCTGGTACTGGAAGCCGACAACCTGCCCGACGCGGCACTGACACTGCCACGTCTGGCTGCAGCAGGAACCACGGTGTTTGCCTACGTCAGCGTCGGCGAGGCAGAAGGCTGGCGTGAATCGACGCGCCGGCTTGGCGGCGAACTTTTTTTCGGCGACAACGCAGCCTGGCAGAGCCGCGTTGCCGACCTGAGCCAGCTGGCCTGGCGCGATTTCCTCATCAATGAGCGCATGGCAGGCTTGTGGCGCCAGGGCTATCGGGCATTTTTCCTCGATACGCTCGACAGCTACGAGCAATATGTCCACGATCCAGCCCAGCGCAAGCGCCAGGCCTGCGCGCTGGCCGCCATCGTGCGCGCCATGCACGACCGTTTTCCCGGGGTCCAGCTGCTGCTCAACCGTGGCTTCGACGCCTTGCCGCAGATTGGCAGCCTGGCCAGCGGTCTGGCGGCCGAGTCGCTGTTTCGCGGCTGGGACCAGAAAAGACACGTCTATGTCGAGGTCAGCGAAGCTGACCGCAACTGGCTGCTGAGCCAGCTGGAATCTGCCCGCATTCGCTATGGATTGCCGATCACGGTGATCGATTACGTCGACCCCGACGCGGCGCCGCTGGCGCGGCGCACGCTGCAGCAGATCGAAGCACTCGGATTTTCTGCCTGGGTCGCAACGCCGGCGCTCGACAGCCTGCCGGAACTGGCGCCATGAAACGCCCGGCACCCGCGCAGGGTCGCCTGCAACTGGTCAGCACGCCGGTGCTGCTGTTTGCCGCACTGTTTGCCGCTGCAGTGTTCCTGGCACTGTTCCCGAGCGAACGCGTGTTGCGTGATATTGCCGAAAAACGCAAGACCGATGTGCTGTCGCTGGCTTACCTGAGGCTGCTGTTGCGCACCCATCCAGCCGATGCGGCAGTGAGCCTGGCGCTGGCACGTGCCTATGTGCAGGTGGGTGAATGGAACCAGGCGCGCGCCATCCTGCTGCCGCTGGCGGTCGACACCAATGCCGATGCCAGTGGGCGCGATGCGCGTCTGGCCTTGCTGGAACTGGCCTGGCAGTTCCACGGCTCGCTGCCGCCAGGTGACATACGCCGCGCTGCCAGCAGCAAGGACCTGGCCGAGGCGCTGGAACGGTTGGCACAGGAACCTCTGCCGACGCAGGCCGTGCAGCGGCTTGCCGCCCTCAGCACAGCGCTTGATCTGCCCGCATTGAGCGCGCGCCTGTATCAACGGCTGGCGCAACTCGAACCAGGCAATGCCGGTATCTGGCTGGAACGCATGGCCGAAACACGGTTGGCCAGCGGCGACCCGGCGCAAGCTGCCGGCATTTTTGCTGCCCTGTCGCTGCGCACCGGTGAATTTGCTGCGGCACGCCTTCGGCAGGCCGACCGCGCGCTGGAACTCTATCTCGCCAGCGGCGACGGCCCTGCTGGGCTGGCGTATGCTGGGCGCTTGCTTGACGAGAGTGCCGGCAGCGAATTTGCGTCCAGCCCGATCCTCTTGCAACGGGCCATTGCGATCGCCCGCGCCCATGACGGCGGTCCACGTGCGCAAGCCTGGGGCCGAAGGCTGCTGGCCTTGCATCCCGACGATGTCACCCAGCTGAGCAGACAGCTGGAACTCGAATTGTCGATGCAGGCCTTGCCGGCGGCGCTGGCCCTGGCTCGCCGCCTGGTCGAGCTGGCGCCCGATGTCCAGCGCCGCTCCCAGCTGGCACAGATTGCCGTCTGGAGCGACCAGCAGGCGCTGGCCTTGCAACAATACACCTTGCTGGCACGCCAGAACCCGGGCGGTGCAGCAATGTCCCAGGCGCTGCTGTATGCCGATGCCCGCACCGAGGATGTTCTTTGGCTGGAGCTGGCCAACCGTGCCGTGGCGTATCGTGCGCTGTCGCCTGCGGAAGAAATGTTCGCCTTGAATGTGGCGCAGCGTGGCAAGGCGCCGCGCGCGCTGGCAGCATTCCTGTCCACCTATCTGGCGCGCCAGCCAGCCCCCCTGGGTAGCGCCGGCAACGCGGGCGCCCCGGCTTCGGCAGGACAGCCGGCCACCTTGGCGGGAACGGCCATTGCGCCAGCGCTCACCACACGAAGGCAACTGTGGATGGCCCTGGCTCGCACCCAGCAAACGCTGGGCGACAAGCAGGCCGCACTGGCAACCTGGCAGCGCGCTGCCGCCAGCGGCGCTCAGGGCTTCGACCTGGTCGAACTGGCGCTTCAGCAGGCGCGGCTGTTGCAGGAACTGCTGCGCGTGGACGAGGCAGCACAACAGATCGATGCAGTGCGCGGCCAGGCGGCGGCCGACGACATTGCATTCTGGGCCCTGGCGGGCGAGCTGGCCTGGAAGCAAAAGCGCCTGCCAGTGGCGCTGGCTGCCTACCGGCGGGCATGGGATGGCGCCACGGCGGTATCGGCGGCCGATCCGGCTGCCGCAATGCAGGCGCAAGTGGCCGAGCGGCTCATCGCTGGATACCAGCAAAACCATGATGTGCCGGCGGCGATTGATATCACCCGTCAAGCTTATGGGCGCCTGGGTGAACCCCGTTGGCTGCTGCTGGGCATGGATGCAGCTGCCGGCGCCGGCCGCTGGGGTGACTTGCGTGCGCTGCTCAAGCAGGCAGAACCGGCGGCCGAGCGGTTTGAAAGCGCGGACATGTACTGGTTCCTGTATGCCAGCAGCGCCAGCCATGAAAGCCAACCCGCGCTGGCCAGAAGTGCCTATGAAAAGATCCTCGCCCGCCATCCCGACTCCAGGCAGGCACAGCTTGGTTTGCTCTGGCTGGACATCGACCACCGGACCGCGCAGCTCGCCGCCGACCTGGTGCGCTGGCAAGACAGTGCCGCGCTCGACCGTGACTACTGGCCTGTCTATGCAGCCGGTTATGAAAGCCTGCAGCGCCATGCCGAAGCGCTGCCCTGGCTGGCGTTGCAGGCAAAGACGCAGCAGGGCGATGCACTCTGGAGCCTGCATCATGCCGAAGTCATGGCCAAGGCGGGCCGGATCGACGCCGCCCAGCAGCTGCGCTACAGCGTTTTCGTCGACCTGCGCAAACGCTTTGCCGACATCGGCATGATGAGCGTGGCGGTGAAATCGGCAGCCGGGACCAGCAGCGGCACCGACAGAACAGTGGCAATCGCCTATTCGAAACTGGCACTGGAATTTGCCGGCGCTGCCGCCAGCGACCAGGTCCTGCAGCAATTGCTCGACAACGGCGCCGATGACGCCGACGTTCATGAAATGCTGGTCGCTTCGGCACTCGATGGCAAAAATCCGGCATTGGCACGCCAGCGCTTGCAGCGCGCACAGGCGCATCAGCACCGCCTGCCGGTATGGCAATCGATGGCCGTGGCAATGGCTGATGCCGACAAGCGCGAGATCGCCTCGATTCTGGCCATTTCCGACGCCAATGCCCGCGCTGCCATGGCGGGGGCAGAGATCAGCACTGCGCAAGCGCAAGGCGGCAATGCTGCCGCGCCGACGCCGGCGACCGGCTCGCTCACGCCCACCGACCGGGTCGAGGCAATGCGCATCCTTGGCCTGCATGCCGATGCCTTGCGCTACGCCGACACCATGCTGCTGCGCGATGAAAACGCCGGCAACGCACTGCTGCGGCGCCAGCGCGAGTCGCTGGCCGAACAACAAGCAACGAGGGTACGCGCCGGCGCTGGAGAACGCCGTATCGCCGGCTTGCAACTGGGTCTGCAGGAGGCCCAGGTCAGCATTGCGCTCGATCCGGCGCGCCTAACCCTGCGCGCAGCGCGCACCCGTTTGTCGAGCAAGGATGGCCAGCTGTCGCTGGCCGGCATCGACATCGAACGCGATTTTTCCGCCAGTCTCGAACTCACGCCCGATGCCACCACCCCGTTGACCAGACTGACACTGGGAACCTTGCAACGCAGCGACAATTCGCCGCTCTACGGCCGCTTTGAATGGGCGCGCCGGCTCGACCCCCGCGCGGTGCTGCATGTGGACGCTTCGTTCAACATGGCCAGCGAGGAAACCGCTGCCTTGCGGGTGGTCGGCATGAAGGACAAGCTCTCCACCGGGCTGGCGGTGGACCTGACCGAGCGCAGCTATGCCCGAGCCGATATTGCCGCGCAACGCTACCGCACCCGAGCCGCGGACCAGCTGGCACAGGGATACCGCATCAGCGGCGAGATCGGCACCACCGTCCTGCGCGAAGCGCCGTTCTGGCAGGTCAGGGTGTCGGGAAGCTGGGAAAAAAATCATCTGGCCGAGACGCTGCCGGCCAGCTTGCTCGGCTCGCGCCTGCAAGCGGCCAGCACCGTGGGTGATGTGGTGGCCGAGCGGTTCGGACTGATTGCGCTCGGCAGCACGCTGCGCTTCGGCGATCCCGATGCCGCACTGGGCAAGCCGTACACACTTGCCGATCTGTTCGTCGGCCGGGAATGGCCGGCGCAGCGCAACGCTTACGGCGGCAGGCTGGTGTTGGCGCTGCCGATTTCCGCACCCGATGAATTGCGGCTCGAGGTGTTTTACAGCAATGCGCAACGCGGTGTGGCGGCGCAAGCCAGCCGTGGCGTTGGCCTGTCCTACCTGCGTGCGTTCTGAATGCGCACAATCCGGTGCAAAGTGGTGGAAAGTTGTGCAAATGGGATTGAGGAAGGAATCACACAATGGATGCCCGATTGATGCTGCATCGATTCGCCGGCGCCGAGGGTGACCGGCATGGATGATCTGCCCGCACATGCTGTTTCAACGG
>JBPBPY010000251.1:0-7583 GCA_050954505.1 Janthinobacterium lividum | reverse complement strand
ATGTCCAGCCGATTTACGGAAACGGGATAGGTCACCAGGATCTCGTCGCTCAACTGTTTCGGATTGACGTACTCTTCCTTGGCCAGCTTGTGGCCCCCGGCCACCACCAGCACTTGTTCGTAATCGAACACCGGCTCGAACACCAGGCCGGGCTTGTCCAGCGGGTCGGGCGTAACCAGCAAGTCGATGTCATAGCCGAACAGTGCACCGATGCCGCCGAACTGGAATTTCTGCTTTACGTCCACATCCACATCCGGCCACGCGGCCAGGTAAGGCGAAACGATTTTCAACAGCCACTGATAACAAGGATGGCATTCCATCCCGATGCGCAATACGCCGCGCTCGCCCTGGGCGAACTGGTGCAGGCGTTCTTCCGCCAGCGCCAGTTGCGGCAACACCCGGTTGGCCACCGCCAGCAGATACTGCCCGGCTTGAGTCAGGCGCAGCCTGCGTCCCTCGCGCAACCAGATATCGGTGCCCAGCTGCTGCTCCAGTTTTTTCATGCTGTGGCTCAGCGCCGACTGCGTTACATGCAGCGTAGCGGCGGCGGCAGTCAGCGAACCCTGCTTCTCCACCTCCTGGACGATGGATAAATGGATGCGGTCAAGTATGGTCAATGCGATCAATTCATGATGGTTAACAGCAAAACCATTTTACTTGATGAGTCAACCGCTGCCGTGCATCGAACCATCGAAGCCAGCGCGAGGCCGTTTGATGATGCCGCCCATTCATCCACAACGCAATGCTGCAGCAGCAGGTCCGCAAAGCGTTTTCTCCTTACGCCGCCTTGTTCTTCTCCTGCCTGCGCTGCAGCACAAAGATCGGCTGCGCCCACAAGGTATCGCGTTTTTTCTTGCTGGTGATGAGGGTCAGTTCCGATGGGTCGTAGACATCGGTGTTGTGGGTCAGCGGGGTGGTCATCAGGTACTGGGCGTCGGTGTTCTTGAGGAACTCGCCGACCAGCTGGATGTTGCGGATGTCCAGATGGGCAAACGGTTCGTCGATGAACACGAAGCCGCCGGCGCCATCGTCCGATTTCAGCAAGCCGATCAGGAGGATCAGCGACTTCATCACCTGCTGGCCACCCGAAGCTTCGCCATCGTTCATGCCGATCGAACCCTTGCCGTCGAACTTGAAGCGCACATGCAGCCCCGCTTGCGCCAGCTGCAGGTCGTCGTTCTCCAGCCGCACCGGGTCGGCATGCACATCGATGCCGGCCAGCTCGCCGAGCTCGCGGATATTTCGCGCATAACTCTTGATCGTATAGCGCAAGCGCTCGATATACGCGCCGCGCGCATTGGCGGTCGCTTCGATGGCGCGGTTGTTCTGGTAGCGGCGGTTGTCGGTCTCGGCCTGGCGCCCCTGCAGCAGATTGCCCAGGCGGACATGCTGGTCGACCACGGCATCATCCTTTTCCCAATCGTCGCGTTCCAGGTCCTGTTCGAGCGTCTTGATGCGCAACTCCACCTGGTGGGCATTTTGATGCTGCGCCACCAGTTGCTGGCGGTGCGACAGGCGCCGCCAAGACAATGGCAGGCGGCGCCAGCTCTGGCGCAGCTCTCCCAGCATGCGCGCATGGGTGGCGCGCTCGTTTTGCTGCTGGCCATTCGAGTGGCGCAGGGCCGACTCCAGTTGCGCCAGCTGCGACTTGGCCGACGACCAGGCGCCATCGGCACGGGTGCGGCTTTCGGTGGCTGCCTTGATCAGGCCGAACAGTTCACCCAGGCGGGCACCGACTTCATTGCGCGCCGCCTTCAGCGGGGCCAGGCCTTGCGCTGCTTCTTCGAATTCTGCATGGCGTGCATCGAGTTCCTTGGCGGCGTCGACCCCGGCAATGCGCATTTTCAGCTCGCTGGTTTCACCGGTGAGCTTGCCGATGCGCACAGTGATGGCATCTTCCTGCGCATCGAGCTTGGGCAGCGACGCCAGCAAGGCGTCGAGACGCTGGCTGCGTCCGGCGGTGCCGAACCGGTAGCGTTTGGCTTCGACAAACAGCGAGCGGCCACCGCGGCGTTCGCGGTGATAGGCGTCCGGCGTAATCCATTCTTCATTCGATGACAGCCGCATGCCGGCTTCGGCCGACTCCACTCGCGTGATGCGCTTCAACTGGTCGACCAGCCAGGAGGGCACCGGCGCGCTGAACTGTACCACCGCCAGCAAACTCTGGTCCTTTACTTTCGGCGCCGTGACACGCTCGGGCACGATGAAGTGGCCATAGCGCTCTTTTTCTGCAATGCGAAACGCCGCCGCCGAATCGCGCGCATGGTCGAGCAGAATCACCGAGGTATAACTGCGCAGCATGCCTTCGACCGCACCCTGCCAGGACGGATCGGTCACGTCGATGACATCGGCCAGCAGCACATGGTCGATCTTTGCATCGTTCAATGCGCGCCGCATGGCACGCACGTTTTCCGGGTCGGGCGGGGCGGATTTACTTTCCAGCATGGCGATGGCCGCGCGCTCTTCGGCGATGCGCGCCTGCACGCCGTGGCGGGCCTGGCGCTCGCGCATCAGTTCGCTTTCCTTGGCCGCCAGCTGCTCGGCAACATCGCCGACATCGGCGTCGGTGGCCAGCTTTTTCAAGCGTTCCTGTTGCGAGACCAGGTTTTCCAGCGGCTTGAGGTCGCGGTTGATGGTGTTGAGCTGGTTTTCCAGCGCCACCTTTTCCCCATCGAGTGCCGCTTCGGCCTGCTGGGCTGCCGTCAGTGCGGATGCCTTCTCGCCCAGCTCGGCGCGTTTTTGCGACAGCTGGGTATTGTGGGCGAAGACATTCCTGCGTCCCTCCCGCAGCCCGTTCGACACATGGGCCGCCTTGTTGCGCACCTCGTGATATTGCAGGCTCGGCAGAATCTCTTCGCGCAAGTCGCGCCATTCGGTATTCAAGCCCTGCCAGCGGTGGAAGTTGGCCACCCGCAGGCGCAGCCGCTCCAGGTTGGTCATCGACGATTCGAGTTCGGTCTCGAAACGCTGTAGCTCGATTTCGGTATCCTTTTGATGGCGCTTGGCTTCATCATAGGCGTCCAGCACTTCCTTGTCGCCAAACACCTGGAACACCAGGTCGAGCAACTGGCGCGGGGAATATTCGCACAGCTTGTCGGTCTCGCCCTGCTCCAGCGCCAGCACCTTGGCCATGGCCGGCGACAGGCCGGCGCTGGCCAGCCGTTTGCGGTAGGCATCCACGCCCAGCCAGTCGCTGGCGTCCTGTACTTCCTCGATATCGACGCAGCCGCCGCGCATGAGGTACTGGCGTTTCCAGTCGCCGCCGTTTTTCTGGATCTGGCAAAACAGCGTGACTTCATCATCGCCAAAAAATCCCGAGCCGCGAAACGGCCGGTTCGACATCTGCTTGCCCACCGGATGGTTGTCCACCACCGCGCGCAGCCAGGCCGTCTGCTGGCCCGAGTGGCGCGCGTAGTGCTTGTAGGTGCGGCCCATCGAACAGTCCAGGCCAAACAGTGTGCGCAGGGCGTCGAGCAGGGTGGTCTTGCCCGAACCGTTCTGGCCGGCGATGGTGATGATCTTGGCGTCCAGCGGGATGTTCTTGACGCGTTGCCAGTAATCCCAGTGAACCAGTTCCAGCGATTTGATATGAAACATTATGCTTGTCCGTTACGGTGAAACGCGCTGTCTTGAGGGATGTCGCCTTCGTCCAGGCCGGGATCGTCGCCCGCATCGAGACCGTCGTCGAGTCCCTCATCCTGGCCGATGTGCACTGCCACCGCATTGGCCTGCAGGAAGTTGAAGCCGTGGTCATCCTTGGGCTGGCGCTGGAACAGGTCGGCCAGGGCGCCATTGACCACGCGCTCCTTGAGCATGTCGGTATCCATCAGCAGGTCCAGCAGCGGGCCTTCATTGATGTCGTCATTGCGCCGCTCGATGAAACCAAAGCGCGCCAGCTGGCCCAGGTTCATGTCCATGCGCGTCTTGCGGCCGAGCTTGTCGCCAAAGTCGGCCAGCAGCGTCCGGTAGGACAGGCCGATCGAGGTTTCCTGCGCACGCGGCATCGGCTTGTCGATGGCGAACATGTCGTCCTGGTCGACCTGCGCTTCCTGGTGCGCCTGCTGGCGTTCGCGCTTGGGCAGGATGATCAGCGCCCACAGCACCACCAGCAGCGCCACGCCATCGCGCCCCAGGCCCATGTTATTGTTTTGCCAGACCTCGCGCGCGCCGAATACCTTCGGCTCGACTTCGCGCGCCAATGCCAGCGTCACATGGTCGGCATACACGTTATCGACCAGTTTCAACCCGCACGATGCCAGGCGCTGGTCGACATCGAGGCGAAACACTTCATCGGACAAGGCTTGCTTGACCAAACGGTCACGCCGCTCCAGGGTCTGGTGCGTCATCAGCCGCGCAATCAGGATTTGTGCATCTTCACTCATGGTCTGCTTTTCGGTCCGCTGGTCGTTCGGGTTCTTGTTGCGGGTCTGCTGGTGCGGTTGCGCCCAATGACATGGATGGCTCTTGTGCGCTTGCGGCATGACGCTGCTGGGTCAGGGTGCCGCCCGACATCGCCTTGACGAACGGGTCGCTCAGCTTGTGCATCGTGTCCTTCGGTGTGAACACCAATGCCAGCCGCGCCATGGTCGCGGTGCCGCCCTTGAGCGCGGATTCGCTTTCATCGCCAAGCAGTGGCAGCAGTGACGCGCGGTAGGACGCAATCGCGAAACTGGCGGGCAGCAAGGCCTTGGCTACCGGGATGGCCGGACTTTTTGCCAGGGCTTCCGAGTCCGGCGTCTGCGCAATCGCTGTCAATTCCGCCAGCCACGCATCAAGCGCCACCGAGGTAGGCACCTCGTCGCTGACCGACACGGGTGCGTCGATTCCCGAGGGCAGTTCGCCGGCGTTTGCCAGCGCGCGGTCGGCCAGCAATTCCGTCTCTGCCACGTCGATCATTTCCGCCGGCGTGATGAACAGCGGCCGCACGGAAGAGGCCAGGGCGCCGATGGCCAGGTCCGCCAGGTTCTCATGGCCCAGCAGCCAGGTCTTGATATCGGTGGTCGACAAGCCTGACTGCCCCAGGTGCACACGCTGGCGCTCGATCTGGTTGAGCGAACGTGAAAACATGCCTTGCATGTTGAGCAGCGTACTTTGCGCCCGGCCGATCGCCTGGGCGGCGCGATGGGTGGCGGCATCGGCATTGGCGTCATTGGTAATCGCATGCATGATCACCGAACCTTTTTCCACCCAGTCGCAAGCGCTATGCCATTTGGCCTGCGCTGCACGCAGCTGGAATTCGGAACCGGAGGCAATCGCATCGCGGAATTCATCGGTCAGTTCAATCAGCCGTCCGAGCAGATGGTGCAGCTGGGCCACCGTGACGCCGCCCACTGCCTGCGAGCCGGCCACCTGCGAGAGGATGAAACCCATCTCGGCTTCATCATCGACGGTGGCGCCAGCCAGCAAGCCATCGAGCGCGGCCAGCACATTGCGCGCCAGCGGCGTGACGCGATAGACGCCCAGCGTCGAATCCCAGGCCAGCAAGTCATGCGAGCGCAAGCGGGCCAGCACGGTCTCCAGGCTGTCGGCATCGAGATAGCTCAGCTTCAGGTTGATGTCGGCGCGCGTGAGTGTCGACATGGTGGCGTCCGCCACCAGTTCGCGCAGCACCAGCAAACGCACCAGCACGGCATTGAAGCCGCCATGGAAGAGGGCGGTAAATGCTTGCAATACCGGTTGCGCCTGCTTGAGAAGAAATACCTGTTCGAGATCGTCGGCAGCGGCATCGGGCCGGAAGTAGGACTGCAATGAAGAGTCCTGGGGGCCAGTGCCGGCGGTATTCTGGTCTTCGTCTTCTAGTGCTGTTTTGATAACTGTGTTCATTTGCATGTGCGCATTTTAAGGCAGCACGGGCGAGTTGCGCACAAGATTCCGTCCAATCCGCAGGATGTGGCTGCAATAGCGAATATGGCCAAAGACAGGAAAGTTGGGACCCTGTACAGGGGCTTGGCATATCGCGCGTCAGCGCCATGCCAGGCAACGCAATTCACCATGGCAGCCCGCTGCTCTGTCACAGTCGGCTTGGGAATCCAGCGCCACTCTCAACATTGTTCTCCGGCAGGGAACCAACGTTGTATAAAGAACCACATATCGATCAGCCTGCATCGTGATTGCTGCTTCCATGCCATCGCTTGGCAGTGGCAACCCTTCACTTTTTACAAGAACAAGATATGGTTAAATTGATGGCTCCCGCTTTTCACCAGGCTGCTGCCGCCAGCGGCGAAATTTCGCAAGCTCCACAGTTGACGAACATGGCAGCTTCCCTGTCTTCATCAGGCGAGAAAGTGCCGGAACAAGATAGACAAACTGCAGCGAAGCGATATGGCCCTGCGTCCAACCATACCCCCGGTTTGAAAAAAGCGTTGATGCTGGCGCTGGCATGTGGCGTCACGTCGGTGGTGTCGCAGGAGAATCCCTCCAGCGGGCTGCTGCCGACGCTGCCTGAGCTTCCCCCAAATGTTTCCGGTGATCTTACAAAAGCAGCGATGTCCAGCGTCTTGCGTAACCCGGGTGCAAACACGGGCGACATATCCCAGGTACGCCACGAAATTTTCCGGCACGGCCATGAGCTGCGTGCTGCCGACCTGGCAAAGGTCATGAACCGGTATCAGCCCTCCAGCGTCAGGGCAGCGCTGATGAACGCCGATCCTTGCGGCGATATCGCTGTGGATCCTGACCAGGCTCTTGAATTGTGTCATCGTCATCCTGACATCGGGATGCTTATGAAGATGGAAGATCCCACAGCGCAGGGCAGGACAATGCCCATCCAGCGCCCGGACGCGGCGCGCGCAGCCGAATTCAACGCCGCTTATCTTACCTATGTTCAGGCTCATCAAAAACATCTTCACCTGCAGGATGGCTTGCTACCGGTTTTCACCGTGGTTGAACAATTGCGGGAAAAATGGCACGCCACGGGAATGACTGCGCATTTGCGTTATTTTGGAGGCGAACGCGATTCAGTTGGCACACATGTGTTCATGGATAAGCAAACACTCAACCGGAATTCACGCGCCATGTTCGACATGATGTGCCATGAGCTCGGCCATGTTGCGGCGCATCCGGCTTGGGAACAAAAGATGTATGAAATTACCGGTACATATGTTCCCTTCGCAAATGAAATTGTCGTCGATCATTTCGCGCTGGAAGCCTGTGGGCAGCGCCTGGGCGACCCGGGCGGATATCAGCGTGCCGGAGGGGAGAAACTTTTCGCTCTGACACTGCAAGCGATCACCGAACAGCATCAACCGGCAACCGATGCGCTTTTGAAAGCCAATGAATTGGTGAAAATGGCGCTTTTCGATGGTGACCCCGCTGCATTGAAAGCAACTGGCGATGCAATTGCATTGGTCGGGAAAATGCATCCCGAACTGCTGCGCCAATTTGAAGGTGCAAAACTTTCATCGCGTGACAAAGTGATGTTTTCTCTTCTCGCACTGACTGTGGCAAGCATGATCTACACCTATATGACCCGCGACAACATGCCAGCGCAAAGGGCATGAAGACTGACATTGCTTCGATCACCATCTCGCCGCCGCAAAGGCTTGTTCGTCGAGCAGGTCGAAGCATGGCGGTCAGTATGCGGC
>JBPBPY010000141.1:0-7604 GCA_050954505.1 Janthinobacterium lividum | reverse complement strand
AGCCTCGCAGCCGGCCTTGTAGTCAGCTCCGCAGCCGGCCCTGCAGTTGACCCTCCAGTCAGCTCCGCAGTGGCCCTGCAGATGGCCCTCCAGTCAGCTCTGCAGCGGCCCTGCAGATGGCCCTCCGGTCAGCTCTGCAGTCAGCCCCATCGTCCGCCAAATTGCCGGCAATCGAATCAGCCGGCACGCCGGCAGGCATGGTTGCCTTGGACAATGGCGCGCCTTGCTGCCACCTGTTGTTGAAGACCCGCTTCAGATGTCGGCCGGATCGACTTCCAGCGACCAGCGCGCACGCGTTTTCATCTGCCGAAGCAACACCATCCATTGTTTCAGGAATGCCTGCAAGGCCGGGCGCGAGGCGCATTCGACCAGCAGCTGTGCGCGGTCGACATTGGCTACGCGCGTCATGGTCATTGGAATCGGATCGTTGATGACAATGCCCTGGTGTTCCAGACAGGTGCCGGCCTGCTGCAGGAAATCGAGCGCAATCTGCAGCTCGCGTGCTTCGGCGCGCAGCAGTGCCTGGTACATGAAGGGCGGCAGCATGGCCTGGCCGCGTTCTTCCAGCAGCCCGTTGGCAAAACCATCGTAGTCGTGGGCAATCACTGCCGCATACAGCGGATGGCGCGCATACCGGGTCTGCACCAGGACTTCACTGGCGCTGCCGCCATCGCGCTGCGCTGCCCGCCCTGCGCGGCCGGAAACCTGCATGAGCTGGGCAAACAGCCGTTCGCTGGCGCGGTAGTCATGGGAAAACAGGGCAGTGTCGGGATTGAGGATGCCCACCAGCGTGAGGTTCTTGAAGTCATGTCCCTTGGCGACCATTTGCGTACCGATCAGGATATCGACTTCGCCGCGATGGACACTGTCGAAGGCGGCCTGGGCACTGCCCTTGCGCCGCGTGGAATCCGCATCGATGCGCAGGATGCGCGCTTGCGGGAACACCAGTTGCAAACCTTCTTCCACGCGCTGGGTGCCGCGTCCAAGTGGCTGCAGGTCGACATTGCCGCAGGTGGGACAGGAGCGCGGAATGCGCAGCTCCAGGCTGCAGTGGTGGCAGCGCAGACGGTTTTCCGGCCGGTGCAGCACCATGAAGGCGGTACAGCGGGTGCAATTGCTGATCCAGCCGCAGGCATCGCAATGCAATACCGGCGCATAACCGCGGCGGTTCAGGAACAGCAGCGATTGTTCGCCACGCTCCAGGCGCAGCTTGAGCGCCGACACCAGTGTCGAGGTCAGGCCATCGGCCGGCTTGTCGCGCTCCATGTCGATCAGGCGCACCTTCGGCAACACCGCATCGGCCACTGCGCGCTGGGTGAGCACCAGCTTGCGGTAACGTCCCGACTGGCTGTGATGCCAGGTTTCCAGCGACGGCGTGGCCGAGCCGAGCACGATCGGTATGGCCAGCTGACGGGCGCGCCAGACGGCCAGGTCGCGTGCCGAGTAGCGCAAGCCTTCCTGCTGCTTGTAGGACGGATCGTGTTCTTCATCGATGACGATCATCTTCAGGTGCGGCAGCGAGGCCAGTACGGCCAGCCGGGTGCCGAGGATGATGCGCGCGTGGCCCAGGTGCGCTGCCAGCCAGTGGAACATGCGCTCGCCTTCAGCCAGGCCGCTGTGCAGCGTGGCCAGCATGACACCGGGAAAACGGGCGCGGATATTGTTTTCCAGCTGCGGCGTGAGATTGATCTCCGGCACCAGGATCAGGATCTGCGAGGGATTGTCCGCGGCATCGTCATGTGCCAGGATGCGCTGCGCAGCCTGCAGGTAGACCTCGGTTTTCCCGCTTCCCGTCACCCCATGCAGCAGCAATGGCGTGAAACCTGCGGCAGTGGCGATTGCCTCGACGGCTTCCTGCTGGGCGTCGTTTAGCTGCGGCACTGCCACTGGCGTGGCATCATGGATCAAGTCGGTGCGTGCCATTTTCTTCAGCGCCCGCAGCAGCGATACCGGCTTGGCGGCGCGCAGATTCTTCGGCAAGCCGGGCACGGCGACTTCCCCCATGGGACGCTGATAATAGTCGGCGGCAAAGGCACACATTGCCAGCCAGTGTTCCGACAGCGGCGGCAGTTCGCTACGCACTGCCAAAGCGTCCTTGAGTTTTTCCGGCGCCAGGTCACTGTGGGTGCCGATGCCGACGATCAAACCCATCACTTCCCGGCGCCCGAACGGCACCAGCGCCAGCTGCCCTACCCTGGCGGGCTGGGCGGCAGCGCCATTGGCGTCGGCAATGTCGGCGGTGTCGATACCGCCATCGGTGATCCATCGGTAATCGAAGCTGAAATCGAGGGGCGCATCGAGAATGATCTTGAGAATTTGTACTGGCACTTCCTGGTGTGAATCCTGAATGAATTACCCTGACAGACGGTAGGCAGCGCGACTTTTTCTACCCAGTCCCAGCCTGTGGATAACTTTGTGGACAACGCAAAAAAATTCCTCAGCGAATTACTTGGTTTATTTGTTCGAAGACCGGCCCCATCAAAACAACCGCTTATAACCTCCTTGTAAATCAACTACTTGCACCAATTTTCGGAGACGGTGAGGTGGCAGTTTTCAAAGATTAATGCGTATTGCAATACCCAAATTTTTGTGAATAAGTGAAAATTTGCCCGATGCCGAAAGCGCACCGAAGTCAAGTAAACAATTTGCTGCACCGTCCGTCGCATAGACAAAACCGTTACACCCGGTTCATCCACAAGGTTGATTCCTGCTGGCGCCGAAGGTAACACTGTTTAATGTAAATGACTCGCAACAAACCTCAAGCCGAGGTTTTCAAAGCGGTTTTCCACTGCCAGTGCCTGTGGATAACTTTGTGAACAAGTAAAAAATTCTTCAGCCCGATGTCACTTAAACAATTGCTTTTCAACATAATCCTGAAAACCGGACAAGCGTAAATTTGTTTAAATTCAGTCGCTTAGGAAAAATCCCGGTTTTACTTTTTGCTGATTTCCACTTTTTTCCTGTTGCTCCGCACAACAGACTTTTTGTGCATAAGTAACTTGGATAAGTAAACGGATCGGCTGGTTTGATCAGCCCGGCGTCTTTGCGCATCGCCACGGCAAGCGCTGAAATCTGCCGGCGGTCACGAGGTACGTTGTGCCCGGCTCATGCTGTGTACCGCTTCGACCATGACTTCTACCGATTCGGGTGGCGTGAATTGCGAAATGCCATGGCCGAGGTTGAAGACATGCCCGCTGCCGGCCGCAGGGGTGCCGAATGCATCGAGCACCTTGCCGACTTCGCGCTCGATCTGCTGGGCACCGGCGAACAACACCACCGGATCGAGATTGCCCTGCAAGGCAACCCGGTCACCAACCCGCGCACGGGCGCTGGAAAGATTGACCGTCCAGTCCAGTCCTACTGCATCGGCGCCGATGTCGGCAATCTGTTCCAGCCACAAGCCACCACCCTTGGTGAAGACGATGCTTGGAATGCGCGCACCGTCCTTGTCACGCTTGAGCAGGCGCATGACTTCACGCATGTAGTCGAGCGAGAACTGCTGGTAGGCACCGTCCGCCAGTGCACCGCCCCAGGTATCGAAAATCATCACTGCCTGGGCGCCGGCATCGATCTGGGCGTTCAGGTAGACGGCCACCGCTGCAGCATTGGTGCGCAGGATATGGTGCATCAGGTCGGGGCGGTTGTAGAGCATGGTCTTGACCGAGCGGAAATCGCTGGAACCACCGCCTTCGACCATATAACACGCCAGCGTCCAGGGACTGCCGGAAAAGCCGATCAGCGTCACGCTGCCGCCGAGTTCGCGACGGATCTGCGTTACTGCATTGAACACATAGTCGAGTGCGCCGAGATCGGGCTCTTCCAAAGCCATTACCGCTTTTTCATCACGCAACGGCCGCTCGAACTTCGGCCCCTCGCCTTCAACAAAATACAGGCCCAGGCCCATTGCATCAGGCACGGTAAGGATGTCGGAAAACAGGATGGCAGCGTCGAGCGGAAAACGTGCCAGCGGCTGCAAGGTCACTTCGGTTGCGTAGTCCGGGTTCTTGGCCAGACCCAGGAACGAGCCAGCGCGCGCGCGCGTGGCACGATATTCCGGCAGGTAGCGTCCGGCCTGACGCATCAACCACAATGGGGTGTAGTCGGTCGGCTGGCGCAGCAGCGCACGCAGGAAAGTATCGTTCTTGAGCGGTGCGAAATTTGCTGACATCGGAAATAAGGGTGGCGTTCTTCGGAGGGTGGGTATTATCGCGTAAACATCGCTGACCTGACGGACCTCATGTTGTGGACGCCAGGCTAGCACAGCTGGCACACTGCGCCCATGAATAACGCAAGATATTTGTGTCAGACGCACATCCTGCACGCGCAAAGCGCACATTATGCCCGATTGACGTGCAGCTGCCCGCCCGGGTTTGTGCCATGGCTGTGCCAGCCGCCCACCCTGGCACAGCCCGTTTGCCAGTGGTTGCCGTGGTTTGGCGGTGTGCCCGGCGCGCTGCAGTCTTGTTGCTCAGCTGATTTGCAGCTTGGCCAGATCAGGATTGCCGGGTGGGTAGGCCAGGTTCATTTGTTCCAATGTTTCCAAAACGATACTGGCGATGGCCAGGTTGCGATGGGTCTTGGAATCTGCCGGGATCACGTACCACGGTGCGTGACCGGCGTCGGTGGCGAGAAGTGCATCGGCATACAGGCGTTGGTAACCATCCCAGAATTTGCGTTCTTCAAGGTCGGCAGCATCGAACTTCCAGTGTTTTTGTGGATCGTCGATGCGTTCCTGCAAACGCCGTTTTTGTTCATCCTTCGAAATATGCAGGAAGAATTTCAATACCACAGTACCGGTTTCGGCCAGCATGCGCTCGAACGCACGGATATGGTCATAGCGGCGCCGGCACTCGGCCTCATCGATCCAGTCATGCACGCGGGTGATCACCACGTCTTCATACTGGCTGCGGTTGAAGATGACGATTTCACCGGCTGCCGGGACTTGTCCATGAATGCGCCAGAGGAAGTCATGCGCTTTTTCAGTCGTCGATGGCGCCTTGAAGGCCACGCTGATAATGCCCAAGGGATCGATGTTTCCAAACACACCCTTGATGGTGCCATCCTTGCCCGAGGTATCCATACCCTGCAGCACGATCAGAATCTTGCGCTGATGCTCGGCGTAAAAAATATCCTGCAGCTCACCAATGCGCGCGGAAATCCGTTCGACTTCCAGCTTGTCGGCGGCCTTGTCGCCCGAGGACAGTGGCTTGGCGGCGGCGTTGCCGTCCTTGAGCTTGAGGTTTTTACCGATGCGGAAAAGCTTGCCCACCTTGCCGGTCTTGCTTGCTTCCTGCGGCGCAGCGCTTTGGTCAGCGGAGACTGGCGCCGTGTTGACCGAGGTTTCGGCCAGCCCGGCCTTTTTCCCTGCAAGCCTTGTGCCGCCGGCCCGGCCATTCGATTTTGTGCCCGCTGCTGTTGCAGAAGCAGCCTTCTTTTTTGCGGATTTTTTTCCCGTCATCGCTGGATTCCCATTGCTTGTGCTTCAACGTGTCATCATGTGGTCGATCTTGATGCAGCGATCCATGACGACGATCATACCCGCCGCCCTGGCCTTGTCGGCAGCTGCCTCATTGACGATGTCTTGCTGCATCCATAACGCTCGTGTTCGAATGGCGATGGCTTCATCGGCAATCGGCATGATCAGTTCCGAACGCCGGAAACAATTGACGATGTCGATCGTCACGCCCTGCTCGCCCAGTGTGTGCGCGGCTTGTGTCAGCGTGGCATAACAGTGTTCACCAAGGATGGTACTGCCCGCATGCCCGGGATTGACGGGAATGATGCGGTAGCCGTGCGACTGCATGTAGCGCGAGACACCAAAGCTGGGCCGGTCAGGCTTGGGCGACAAGCCGACCACGGCAATCGTGCGGCTGTCTGCCAGCAATTGGGCAATGGTTTGATCCTGGCTGGTCATGGGTTTTCCTTGGCAGAGTGATCGGGGTGAATTGGGGTTTTTTGATTGTAAGTCATCTGGCAACGCGGTCGGTTATGGCTGCTCTGTCATCGGCTTGCACGCTGGGCTGCGACCTTCGGCGTCGGATTCGATGAAAGCAAGGCGCAGGTTCGACAGTCGTGCAAGTTGACGTCCTGCCCTCTCTTCAACGAGTTTCAAATTACATCAAAAGCTTTGAAGACCAGTACGGCGAATGCGAAGGCTCGGAAAACGAGGACCTGGCCGGCGATGACGGCTGGGGAATCACTTTGCATAAAGTTTTATAGCTGCGCGCTGCAGCGGATGTCGCGAAGGCATCAGGCATCAGGCATCAGGCATCAGGCGCCAGCCACCAAGGCAGGCAATGGCATCGACTGAATTGCCCAATTAATCAGCAAAGCCATTTTCCGCAGCTCGGCCATTGCCACCTCAATGATCTTCGGCAGGCGCTTTCGGAAACAGCCTGTCCCGGATGACCGTTGCCGCGACACCGCTGAGGATGACGATGGCAATGCCGAAGCACGCCATGCGGTCGACGGTTTCATTGAAAAACAGGATGCCGAACAGCACCGCAAACAGGATGCCGGAATACTGCAGGTTCGCCACCACCAGTGTTTCAATATGCGACTTCGTCCTGCCGTAGGCCCTGGTCAGTGCCAGCTGCGCCAGCGCGGCGCTGAGTCCAATCAGGATCAGCCAGGGAAAAAATTTCCATTGCCATGGCGATGTGCCGGCAAACATCATCCAGACCGCGCCGAAGATCATTGTCGCCAGGGCGAAATAAAAGACCACGCGGATATCGGGCTCCCCCAGTCGTGACAGCTGCACCACCTGCAGATAGGCAAATGCCCCGAACAGGCCGGAGAGCAAGCCAGCCAGCGTGCCGGCCAGGTAGTGCGGGTCGGCCGAGGGTCTGAGGATCATCACCACGCCGGAAAAGCCGGCCACCACGGTCGCCAGCAATGCCAGCTGGCCCAGGATCTGGGCGCCCTGCCCGGCTTGTCTTGGATTGTGGAGATAACCGGCAAAGGCGGCACCGACCAGGAACAGGGCCACCCAGATGCTGCTGAGGTAGTTCAGTGTCATGGCGCCGGCCAATGGCAGGAAGGTCAGCGAATAAAACCAGGACGACAGGGACATGGCACCGACTGTGCTACGCGATGCATGCATCATGGGATGGCATGTGCGCAGAGAAATGCCTCGGTAGCGAGCCATGAGACCGATAATGATCAGGCTGATCAAGCCGCGCCAGAACGTCAGTTCGGCACTGTTGAATGCCACGGCGCCTTTTTTCACGCTGACACCCATGATGGCAAACATGAGCGCAGCAAAAATCATCCACATCCAGGACTTTCGGCAGGCAATCGATGGGCGATTCTATCACCGTGGAAACCTTATTTTGCAGGCCCGGCTTCATCACGGCGAACTCGACCCGCTGCTGCGCAATGCTTCTGCACGAAAAAAAGACCCGCCAGCAAAAGCCGCGGGTCTTCTTCATCTTGCAGACAGCAGTTCGTCGAACCGCTTGCTGCTTTTCAGATCCGTTCAGTTCTTCTTGCGCAACCGGGCAATTGCAGCCAGCTGGGCAATGGCAACCTGCAGTTCCGACTGCGCCGAAGCAAAGTCGATCTTCGATTCACGGTTGCCCATGGCTTCTTCGGCCAGACGCTTG
>JBPBPY010000020.1:0-7627 GCA_050954505.1 Janthinobacterium lividum | reverse complement strand
GCCACACGATTCGAAAAACTGGCTAGGAATTTCAAAGCGATTCTCTTCCTGGCTTGCACTTTTATTTGGCTTAAACTGAATTGAGGACACGCCCTAGTCAATCGGAACTGACTCGAAGTTAAATTCCGGGTTAAGTCTCTGAATAAAACTTAATCTAGCCTCGGTCAAATCAGACGTGTAGTGGAATCCATTTTTTTTGGCGATATGATCGTTCGGGATTTCAAAGTTGTGTTCTATCAATATAGTTTTTCGGCTTGTCCCGTCACGTACATTTAGTTCTTGAACCGCCTGGGCAGTCGTCCCGCTCCCAGCGAAGAAATCAAGTACGGTAGCATTTGGCGGAGCGCAGCAATCTACTAAATCACGTATCAACTTAACAGGTTTTGGAGTTTCAAAAACCTTATCTCCAAATATATCCTTTAACTCTACAGTGGCTCGATCAGTCAAATATCCAGGATTGCTCAAAATACTTCGTAACTTTGTTTTTTTATTTACACTTTGGTAATTTTTTACATAAACGACACCTTTTTCTGATGCGTGTAATTTCCAAGAATCCACTTTTGCTTTGTCAGGTCCCCACAGCCATCGTCTCTCAACTCCTTTCGAATCAAGCGGAAATGTCACCTTGAGGTTGTCACCTTTTTCAGTAAAAACTTTGCCATCATCTGCGTAATATAGTGGATAGTGCATGTTTGGCCTATCTTCTTTAAGACTTGCATCCCCTTTTTTTCTAAACAAACCATCGATCCTATATTTGCCGAATTCATCTTCTCTGTCATAAATTTTTTCCTCAGTTTCGGGAAGTCCGAATAGCGTAGCTTTTGAGGACTTTCCGAACAGTAGAACATATTCGTGATTCACAGCGATATTCAGTTTGCTCCCTTTGCCGTTCACACTTCGGCAGACAACAAGAGTTCCCAAATAGGAGTCGGGTCCAAACACCGCATCCAAAACAATTTTTAGATGGGCATATTCATAATCATCAATGCTAATTGCGATAATTCCTGAATCAACTAACAAAAATTTCATCGCCACTAGCCGAGGAAGCATGAAAGCCATCCAATCGTGATGACGTCCCCAAATACCTTTAGATAACCCTGAGCGTTTGTCCAGGTAAATAAATTTCTGTCCGGTGTTGTATGGTGGATCAATATATACAAAATCGATAGTCGAACTACATGTTTCAAGCATACTGTCCAAAACATCTAGATTCTCACCTTTGTAAAGTGAGCATTGAACTGTTGTAGCGCGTTTGGATAGAGTATGGCGAGGTTTGCTTGCCAGATCTACATTTTCTAGTCCAAATTGTTTTGCAATCTTTGTAATACATAAATTCAACTCAGTTTGGCATGTCATTTTTTTCATCAAGTTGCAGTTTTTTTATCAAAATTTGATCGTGGGTTAATGAATCGAGTCGGTCACGAACGATTTTGATGTATGTGGGATTAATATCAGCTAGTACAGCTTGACGTCCGAGAACCCTGCATACCGTGCCCGTGGTTCCGCTTCCGCACATGGGATCGAAAACCATATCGCCCTGTCGAGTCACCATCCGAATCAACCGCTCGTAAATGGACATTGGCTTTTGAGAAGGATGGCCTGTTTGTTCTTGCTTGCCTATGAAACCGATGTTGAGGGGTGCTTCCAAAACTGAAGGTGGGCCCGGCATATACCGTAACTTACCTTCCGCTTTTTTTGCTAGTTGAGCTCTGTTTAAAAAATGTTCAGGGTAAAGCTTTGATTGGGCCTCACTTATATGTAGACAAGCGTTCTGAGCCGAACGCCAGCCACGAATTACGGATGGATTATTTTTGTAATACCAAGTAAGCCACGCCGTTAAATGGTGGCTTTGTGGAATTTTCCCAATAAATCGAGCAACGATTTCAGGAAAGCCCCAGAAGTAAATATGGTCTGAAAAGGTTGCAAGTTCATCCAAGACTGAAACAATAAATTCGTCATAATCATCACGATGACCTCCGAACCCCTTGTTATACCAAGGGTCTAGGATCGAACATTTACAGCGTCCATAATCAGTTTTAAATTTTTTCATGGACTCAAAAACGTCCATTGGCTCATACACTTCTATCATTTGATTTCATATTTGAAGTAGTTAAGCAAAAAATTTAGCGCTTCCTTTTTCTGCTTTTCACCAACTGACTGGAGAATTCCGACTAAGTTGATTTTTCCTGTCCCTGAATCCCAATAATTTTTCTTCATTACTTGATGACGTCCACATAAAGCTAACCACTGAGCTGGATCCATCGTGTCCGTGTTGGAATTAATCGAGTGGGGCGTTACGTGATCTGGTGTAAGTTTTACAGTCCCCCCCCCCAACCGGATCAACTGCGTCATGTATTAAATTACATCGTTGTCCATCTTCCGCCCATTCACATCGATTTTTAGCTCGTAAGATTACTTCGGACCAGCAAGTTTTCGTTGGAACTACTCTCCTGCCCACTCCCTCACGTTTCTCTATATGCGGCATGAGATATTCTTGCGGGGCTAATTCGGCCTTGTCCCGCCATGTAAGTATTGTGTAACCCTTGTCGGTTCGTAATTCAGACAGTCGTTGATGCCAGTTTTCTGGCTCTCTACCCGTGAGCGGATCGCGCGAAACTTTCAGAATTTGCTCTCTTGTAACTACCAGGCCGATATTATTCAGGAAAAAAGCTTCAATTCTTTTACTGACGCTTTTTTGATCATATTCATTTTCATCCTTGCTATAAGTTTTGATCATGGCCGCACACTTTTTCAAAAAGCTAGAGTGTGACAGTTGTTTCAAAACTTCGATATACCACCGAGTCAAATCAATTCATACAACTTCTTCTGGTGATTTCAAAATTTATAATTTCCACTTCCAACCGAAAATTTCCACCAAGAATATATGATTATAACCATCTGATTTAAAAGAATATTTTAATCTTTTTCTTGAATTAAAGTATTTGAAATATCGTTTAGAGTTTATTACGCGAGATTTTATGAAACCTCAACGACATAGTTTTGAAATGAATTTTCCATTAGGGAATATTTTATGTTTTATTGGTTATTTAATTGAAATCAGATGGCCGATGCCGCTGCGGTTGAAAATCTGCCAGTCTGACTGGGCGATCTCGCGCTGGTCGCCGACCACCAGCGCCACCATGACACCGGCATAGGGCTGGCCTTCGAGCGCCTGCAGAATGCGTTGCCGCAGCCCGGCACGAAGGCGTTCGATGCCGTTCGCAAGGCCCGGAACAAAAGCAGCCAGGCGGCGGTTTTTCAGGGCCGAAGCACCGTCGTCGCGCACGCTGCCGGTGGCACGCAGGTTCTGCTCAAGCAGCCAGGCTTCGTAATCGAAGCCGTAGGGGTTGGCATTTCCATGAGGACGCCGCAGCCGGACCGTCAACTGCCAGCGCTCGCCAGGCTGCAGCTGCGGCGCAGGCATTGCTGACGTCGGCAAATGCAGGCGCTGATCAGGCATGCCGGGAACGACGCGGCTGGACTGGCCCGGTTCAGCCGCGCCACCGGCGTTGCCAGCTGTCTTTTCACTGCCACCCGGTACCACACTGTTCTGGCTGCGCTCGGCATACCACGACAACGCCAGTTTTCCGGGCACCACTGGCGCGGGCAATGGCGCGACGATGCGCTCCACCAGGAACGTGAAACGCGTGGCCTCGTCCCCACGCGCCGGCAGGCTGGCCACTGTGCCAATGATGGTGATGTCCTGCCCCTCCAATCCGGGCAGCAATTCCACCGCCAGATAGAGGTGGGCAAATGCCGCAGCCCAAGCGCAGCCGGCAAACAAACCCGTCGCCAGCAAGCACGCAAGCTTGAGCGGAAGGCGCGGAAGGTAGTGGGAAAGAACAACAAAAACGACTGCACAAAAAAACATCAATCCGATTGCGGCATGGCTGGGCAATTCGGCTCGGGTTTGCAGGTAACTTGTTCCGGCAACGAAGGCAAGAACAAGGCTGCGCATGGTCAGTCCAGCGCAATGCGGTGTGCGCACACAGGCGCCGGGGCAAGCTCGATTGGCATGCTGGTGATTCTAGCGCTGCCTTCAAAGGCGTCAAGAAAATTTCAGGTGCTGTGTCAAAACCGTTGTGCCATTGACGCGTTGATCGGTCTGCTCCTGCACCGTTCATTGCGTCAATCGATGAAATGCATTTCGGCTGCTGCTTATTTCTTCAACACAGGTTTGCCCACTTTGGCTTTTCTGGCGGCAGCAGGTTTTTCCTTGTCCACGCCATCAAGGCACAGCAAGGCATCGGCATAGGAAATGAAACGATTCAAATAATCGGGAGATATTTCGCGCATCAACTCCAGCGAGCGCAATACCAGCATATGGGAATTGACGGGACCGGCGTTTTTAGGCGCTTGCACCAGCGCTTGCGCGACTTGTTTGTCGGCGCTCAGCTTGGCCCAGGTATTCCTGAACTGCCTCAATGTCTTCAATTCTCCCAGCCCGCCGGCGCGCATGCCGCCGGGTGCCAGTGCGGCGCTTGGACTCGGTGGCATTGTTGTGCTTCCGCGCGAACCTGACGCAGGATTGTTTGCCGCTGTCGACCTGCCGGAGCCGGGCATCGCCGCCATCGCTGCGAACGGTTGATCGGTTGCTGTCGCAGCCGGCGGCGATTGCTCATCGGCGTGTTGTTCGAGCCGGCGTACCAGTGCGGCAAGCGGTGAATTTGTCGCGCTGTCCTCGAGCTTCTTGAGCAGGCGCTGCAAACCGCCAAAATCGCCTTGGTCGAAACAGTGTTGCAAGGCCGCTGCGGCATGGGAATGCCGGGCTGCGCCCGCGACCAGGCCCTGCGCAGCGGCATCCCTGGCGGCGGTAAAGCGCTGCTCGAATTCGGCCAGCGTCAGCGCCAGCCTGGCATCGAGAAAACGCCGGCTGTTTCCGTGGTGCGCGGCGCTGCGCCGGCACAGCGCTTGCAAGTAAGAAAAACCGGCGGCATCGAAGTGATGAGCGCCGGGGCAATGTAGCGCGGCAAGTTGCACAGCAAGTTGTTCTGACGATTGCGCAGCAACATGCTCAGTCGTTTGTTCAGTCGTTTGATCAGTGGTATTTTCAGCCGTTCGTTCAGCCGTTTGTTCAGCCGTTCGCTCAGTAGTTTGTTCGGCCGTTTGCTCAGTCGTTTGTTCGGCCGTTTTCCTAGTCGTTTGTTCAGCCGTTCGCTCAGTCGTTTGTTCGGCCGTTCGCTCAGTCGTTTGTTCGGCCGTTCGCCTAGTCGTTTGTTCAGCCGTTTGATCAGACGTATTCTCAGTCGTTTTTTCAATGGCTGGCACAGTGGCCTGCACACCCGGTTGCGCAACAGACGCGCTGTTGACGCTGTTCATTTCACCGCCGCGGTACGCGGCACCGGTGCCATTTCCACGCGCCGGTTTTGTGCCCGCGCCGCATCGTCGCTGTTCGCACTGACCGGTTGTTCGGCACCGAAGGCGGCTGCAAACACCATCGCCGATGGCATGCCCTGGTCGATCAATGTGCGGGTTACCGTCAATGCGCGCTGGGCCGAGAGTTCCCAGTTGTCGGCGAAGCGCCCTCGCCGCACCGGCTGGTCGTCGGTGAAGCCGCTGACCATCAGCAATTCACCGCGCGAAACCAGGTAGGCCTGCAACGGTGCCACCAGGCTGTCGAGCAGTTGCCGCCCCTCTGGCTGCAACTGGTCGGAGTTCAAGGCAAACAGGACCTGGCCACTGATGCCGATGCGGCCGTTGTTGAGCGTGATGCGCCCGCTGGCCAATGGCACGGCCAAGGCCTGCTCAAGGGTCAGACGGCGCTGCTCCTCGACCTGGCGTTTGCGCACTTCGTCCTGCAGGCTGGTGGTCAACTCCATCTGCACCGCCACCACCGCCACCAGGATCAGCACGAACGCTCCCAGCAGGCTCGACATCAGGTCGCCAAAAACCGCCCATACCGGCGTGCCGTGGTCGAGACTGCTTTCGCTATCTTCCATCACGCAACCTCGGCACTGGCACTACCCTTGGACCTGGCCTGCTGGCCCGGCAAAACCCGCAAGGCATCGAGCACTTCCTTCTGGGACATCATCGACAAGTCGATGATTTCCCGTGCCTGGGCAACGTAATAGGCCAGCTGTTCATCGCTGCGCGCCATCGATTTATCCATGGCGGCCTCGATGCGCTGCAAACTGGCGATCAATTTTTCATTGCCCTGGTTGAACGACTGCACGGCAAAACCGAATGCCTCGCCAAGGCTGGCGACATCGACGGCGCTGGTGGTTACCTGGGCCGCCACTTCGGCCAGCTTGCCGGCCTCGCCGGCGACGTTGTCGGAAAACGCCACGCCAGCCTGATTCAGTGCCGCTTCCGAGCGCGTGACCAGTGTATCGATGACGGCGCGCTGTTCTGCCGAGGCACGATTGATGCCATCGAGCAGCGTATTGAGCGTTTCGAGAATGCGGCTGCGCTCTTCCAGCAAATCGTTGTCGCGGGCAGTACTGCTGGCAACTTCCTGGCGCAGCTGGCCAATGACTTCGGCGGCCGCACGCGGGGCTTCCGAAGCGGTTTCGATCAGGCGCGTGATCGGCGCTTCCAGTGCGGCGCCCAATGTTGCCAGATGCGCGGTCACGGCGCTCTGCAATTCACCCAGGCGATCAACGGCTGCCGCGCCGCGTGCCGACTCGGCCGACCGGATGCTGTCGAGTTCGCCATGCAGGCGGCTGATGACCTCGGCAGCCGCACGCGGCGCCTGCGAGGCGGCTTCGATCATGCGCTGGATTGGCGCTTCGATGCCCGCACCCAAGGCCGCGAGATGACCCGCTACGGCTTCCTGCAATTGCGCCAGGCGCTCGACGGCTGCATCGCCGCGTGCGGCTTGAGCCAGCTTGATGGTATCGAGTTCGGCATGCAGCCGGCTGATCAGCTCGGTGGCCGCACGCGGGGCGGCGGCAGCGATTTCCACCAGCCGTGTGATCGGTGCTTCCAGGCCGGCGCCCAGCGCGCCAAGATGGGTGGCGACCGTGCCCTGCAATGCGGCGAGCTGATCGACGGCGGCGTTGCCACGCTGTTCCTGGGCACTGTTGAGGGCGCCAAGTTCACGCTGCAGCAGCTGGGCCAGCTGCTCCAAACGGGCATGTTGCTGCGCATTCCAGCCTGCTTCGGCTTCCATGCGCAGGCGCATGAGTTCTTCCGCACTGCCAAGCAGTTGCGTGGTCTGCGCAAGCGTTTGCGCGGCGCCATCCTGTGCCTGCGCCGTGATGGTTTCCACCGCGTTCGCCAGCGTGGTGCCAACCGCCTGTTGATGAGCCAGGTTCGCCGCACCGGCAAGCTGCAGCTGCTCAGCCAGGGCCAGGGTTGCGGCCTGCATCGATGTGCTCAGCGTGTCGCAGACCAGCCGCTGCTGTTCCAGCGTATGGGCACCGCTTGCCTGGAGTTCCTGCGTCAGGGCCACTGTGGCGGTCTGCATGCTGGTGGAAAGCGTATCGCAAACCAGGCGCTGTTGCGCCAGTGTGTTCGCGCCGGCACCCTGGAGTTCCTGCGTCAGGGCCAGCGTGGCGGCCTGCATGCTGGTGGTGAGCGTCTCGCAGACCAGGCGCTGTTGTTCCAGCGTGTTCGTGCCGGCACCCTGGAGTTCCTGTGTCAGCGCCAGCGTGGCCGCCTGCATGCTGGTGGTGAGCGTCTCGCA
>JBPBPY010000045.1:0-7701 GCA_050954505.1 Janthinobacterium lividum | reverse complement strand
AGGCACGCCTTCGGCAATGATGCGGCCGAAGTTCAGCACCGCCACGCGGTCGCACAAGCCCATCACGAAACGCATGTCATGCTCGATCATGAAGATGGTGAAACCGCGGTTCTTGATATTGACGATCTCGCGCATGAGTTCGGTTTTTTCCGACGGGTTCATGCCGGCCACCGGTTCGTCGAGCAGCAACAGCTTTGGTTCGGTCGCCAGCGCCCGGGCAAATTCCAGCTTGCGCTGTTCGCCATACGACAGGCTGTCGGCCAGCATGTGCGCCTTGTGGTCCAGCCGCACCCAGGAGAGCAACTCCAGCGCCCGTTCGCGCGCCTTGGCTTCGATGGCGCGAAAACCGCGTGACTTGAAGAACAGGCCGGTGAAGCCATAGTCGAGATGGCGATGCATGCCGACCACGACATTTTCCAGCAAGGTCATTTCCTTGAACACGCGAATGTTCTGGAAGGTGCGGGCAATGCCCAGTGCGGTGATCTTGTCGGGTGCAGTGCCAACCAGGCTCTGGCCGTCGAATTCGATGCTGCCCGAACTCGGCTGCAGCAAGCCGGTGCCGAGGTTGAAGACGGTGGTCTTGCCGGCGCCGTTCGGGCCGATCAAGCCGAAGATGCCGCCGCTGGGCACCTGGAAGTCGACATCCTGCAGCACCTGCAGGCCGCCGAAATTCTTGCTGATATTTTTATAGTGCAGCATCAGATTTTCTCCTTCGGTGGCCGCATGCGGAAAAACGCACGCAGGCGGCGCGGGTCCCAGATGCCGCCGGGCAGGTACAGGATCACCAGGATCAGGATCAAGCCATTGAAGGCCAGGCGGAAGTCCTTGAACTCGCGCAGCACTTCCGGCAGCAGCGTCAGGAATGCAGCGCCAATGGTGGGGCCAATCAGGTTGGCGGTGCCGCCAAACACCGCCATGGTGAGGATGTCGACAGCGTTTTCGAACGCATAGTTGTTGGGGCCGATCGTGAAGGTGAAGTGGGCATTCAGCGCCCCGGCCACGCCGGCAATTGCCGCACCCAGGACAAACGCCAGCAGCTTGTAGGAAGCCACATTCACGCCCATCAGCCGGGCGGCAATTTCATCTTCCTTGATGGCTTCGAATGCGCGGCCGATCTTCGAGCGCCGCAGGCGGCCCAGCAGGTACAGCGTCAGCGCCAGCAGCACGGCAATGTGCCAAAACTCGGTCTGCTGGGGAATGCCGTTCAAGCCCATCGGCCCTCCGGTGACTTCCATGTTCAGCACCACCACGCGCACCACTTCGCCAAAGCCCAGCGTGGCCATGGCCAGGTACACGCCGGAGAGCCGCAGCGTTGGAATGCCGATGATCAGCGCCACGATGGCCGGCATCACGCCGCCGGCAAGCAGCGCCACCGGAAACGGCAGCCCGGCATTCATCGTCACCAAGGCGCCGGCATAGGCGCCAATGCCCATGAAGGCTGCATTGGCCAGCGACAGCAGGCCGCACGACAGCGTCAGGTAGATCGACAGCGCCAGCATGGCATTGACGCCAATGCTGAAGACCACTGTGTTATAGGTAGACCAGAAACTTTCCCACCACTCCAACATGATTACGCCTTTCTTTCCAACACTTTGCCAAACATGCCCGATGGCCGGAACAGCAGGATCAGGAACAACAAGCCAAACGCCACCGCATCGCGGTAGTCGCTGGAGCCATACGCCACCGTCAGCACTTCGGCAAAACCGAGGAACAGCCCGCCGATCAGCGCGCCGCGAATGTCGCCCATGCCGCCGAGGATGATGACGGCAATACCCTTGTGCAGCATCGGCTGGCCCATGAAGGGGGAAATCGCATTGAACGACAGTCCAACCAGCACGCCGGCGGCGCCACCGAGTGCGGCGGCGGAAAACGACGTCAGGTAGAACAGGCCTTCGACATTGATGCCCAGCAGGTAGGCTGCCTTGGGCGACTCGGCGATGGCGCGCAAGGCGCGGCCAAGCTGGGTGCGCTTGAGCACGATCAGCAGCACGGCCATGAGCAGCAGCGAGGTGACGACGATGCCAACCTGTACCGAGGTGATGTGCAGGCCAAGGACGGTGCCGCTGTCGTCGGGAATGGTGCCGACCGGGAAACGCTTGTTTTCTGCACCGAACAGACCTTGCGCCAGGTTGGTCAGCATGATGGCCACGCCTATGGTGGCAATCATCGGTGTCAGATGGTGGGCATTGCGCTTGCGCAGCGGCTTGAGCACCAGATAGTCGACCGCCAGGCCGATGAAGCCCGAGATCGCCATGGCGATCAGCAGCGCGGCCCATAAAGGCAGCGCCATTTTTTCCACCAGCAGCAGCGCAGCATAGCTGCCCAGCATGAAGATGGCGCCGTGGGAAAGATTGATCACCCCGAGCACGCCGAAGACCAGCGTGAAGCCCAATGCGAACAGCGCATACACGCTGCCGAGGGAGAGCGCATTGACCAATTGTTGACCTAACATGATGCCTCAAATAAGTGAAGGCACCCCATGGCAGATGTCATGAGGTGCCCGGTGTGGCGTGCCGGCTCAAGCAGCACATTCACGCTGGCGCGGTGATCCTGCTTCCGTGCCCGGCGTGCCACGTTCAAGGCAGGCTGAAGGGGCCGTTCATGAAGCGCCCGTCCTGCCCACCGCTACGGCATTTACTTCAGCAGCGTAAACTTGCCGCCCTTGGCGATGTTGACGATGGCTTCCTGCGATGCGTCGTAGCCAGCCGGCTTGCCGGTGCCCGGCGCCTTGACGAAGGCAAACTTGCCGGTTGCACCTTCATGCTTGACCGCCGGCAGTGCCGCCTGCAGGGCAATGCGGTCGGCGTCGAGCTTGCCGCTGAGCTTGACCGATTTCAGACCGGCCGCAACGATGTACATGGCATCGTAGGCCTGGGCGGCAAACTGGTCCGGCTCGGTATTGAACTTGGCCTTGTAGGCGGCGACGAAGGCCTTGTTGACTGCCGTCTGGTTCTCGGCCGACCATGGGCTGCCCATGATGGTGTTATCGCCCGCATCCTTGGCAATATCAAACAGCTTGGGCGAATTGACGCCGTTGCCGCCGATGAACGGCTGCTTCATGCCCAGCGCGCGGGTCTGCAGCATGATGTTGGCAGCTTCTTCAGCCAGGCAGGAACAGACGATGGCGTCAGGCGCGGCAGCCTTGATCTTGGTCAGCTGGGCCTTGAAGTCGACGTCGCCCTTGGCATAGGTTTCGGTATTCGTCACCGGAATGTTCTGCGCCGCGAGTGCCGTCTTGAAGGCGTCGTAGCCGCTCTTGGTGAATGCGTCGTCGTTGCCGTAGATGACGGCGACCTTCTTCAGGCCAAAATGCTTGACCGCTGCCTTGGTGGTCACTGGCAGCACGTCCGACTCCATGACCGAATTGCGGAAGGTGAACGGCCCCATGGCGGTAATGCCTTCGGCAGTGTTGCTGGTACCGAACACCACCACCTTGGCGGCATTGGCAATCGGGTCGGCGGCAAACGCCGAGTTCGACAGTGTTGGGCCGAACACCATCAGCACCTTGTCCTGGAAAATCAGTTTCTTGAAGACGTTGATGGCTTCTTCCTTCTTGCCCTGTTCATCTTCGACTTCCAGGACCAGCTTGTTGCCATTGACACCACCCTTGGCATTGATTTCCTCGGATGCCATGGTGAAGCCATTCTTGATGGCCACGCCATACTTGCTGGCCGGGCCGGTCAGGGCAGCGGCAACGCCGATCTTGATGTCGGCGGCAGCAGCATTGGCTGCCAGGCCGGCGCCGATCAACAGCAGCGGCAGGGTTTTCAACAAGGGGCGAACGGCTGCGGTAAATTTCATGATTGGCTCCAGGAATATTGTCGTTTGTGTTGTGGCTTGCGTTACAGCGTGCCCGGTGGTTTGCTTGGTGGTCGGCCCGGCATGGTGCGCTTCAAGGCGCCGTGGCGTGTTCTGGCTGGCATCGGTAGCGCAGCAGCGCATCGATGCGGTGTCCGCCCATCGTCAGCCCATCATCAGCCTACCCGGTTAAAAGTCATTGTCAGTCATGGTGCTCCGGCACTTTGCGCGCAGGCTTGCATTGCATTGCACGGCACGAACACACCTCCAACGAGGGCGAGTGCAACAAATGACATCATGGCCAGCAAGACGCGCCTGTTTGACTGTCTTGCCGATGATGAAAACAGCGTGGTGTTGTGCCAGCCATTCTTTTTCCGCTGGCCCGACCGGACTGCTGGTCCTGTCTTGCCCGCATGGGCGTGCCGGGATTTTCCAACGGCACACACCAGGACGCAAGCGGGCAAACACCGTCCAAACTGGGCGGCAACCCGGCATCCACAACCGCGGCTTGTTCGCCGCAGACTGCGCCGGCATTATAACAAACTCCCGAAAAGTGACTTTCAAGAAAATATTTGTTGAGCAATCCGGCCTGCCTGCCTGCTGCGGCAAGTGGAACACTTGCAGCCAGAGCGCCACTCATGGCATTCCCCATCAGAGGCGACCATGTTCCCAGCCCATTCACCCGTCCTGGCAGCCACGACCAACCCTTTCAACCGGCGCGACGAGATGAGCTATGCGGCCAGCGGCGCCTACATGCAATTCGATCCCAATTTTTCACGCGAGATGAAAAATTTTTGCCAGAGCGTGAATGCCGAAGCGCAGCTTTTCAATTTCTTTTATCCGACGGTGACCATTGCACTGAGCCGCCATTGCGAAGCGCATCCCTTTGCCGGCGTTACCCAGCCCGATTATTTCAACAAGCAGCAATCGATCATCATTCATGTACGCGAAGAATTCGACGTCCAGTGTCCAATCCAGTCGGCACGCGCCAGTTACACGCTGATGCATGAACTGTTCGCCCATGCGGCGCCGAACTCCTGGTACTTTTCCGATGCACCCGACTACACCGTGCCGAGCGAAACAAAACAAAATGACCTCACCCACCAGCATCACCTGAACATGTTCCTGCCTGCGCGGCACAGCAACCCTTACCATCAATTCATCCTGAAAGCCGCCCAGCGTTTCAAGTTCGAGCCGGCAAAAGCAGCATTCCTGACGACCTATGTCGAAGACATTCGCCTGGGCATGAGCAAACTCGATGAGCTGGGCTTGCTCAAGGGACGCGACAAAAACGATGCAGAGGACTGGCTGATGATGATGCAGCAGAAGACGGAATGGCCAAATGATGCATTCTGGCGGCCTTGACGGCTGATGGCGGATGGCTGCTGGCTGCTGGCTGCGCAAGGGGAGCAATACGCCCGCAGCAGCAGGCTTCAGGCATGAGGGCCACTCTGGCGCCGCTTGCGCCGGAGTGGCCAGTCAGGCTAGCCTGACCAGCCTGCTGAGCGCATGTGCGCCCGCTGTTTGACAGCGGTGCCAGACGCTGCCCGGCTATTCCTGTTGGCATGTGCTTTTGGGTCGACTGGCGCTGCGCGCCACTGACTCCCGGCGTGGCAAAAACAGGAAAACAAAAAAAACGGCCCGACAAACTGTCGGGCCGTTTTTCTCTTGTCTCAATTTTACTTCTCACCTGTTGACTCTGTTTCGCCGCATTCGCTGCAAAACCAGAATCGAACCGGTTTTCAATTGGCGTCCCCAAGGGGATTCGAACCCCTGTACTCACCGTGAAAGGGTGATGTCCTAGGCCTCTAGACGATGGGGACAGAAATCTGTCCAAACTGCGACCTATGCTAACTTCTCTACACTACTTCTGAAACAAAGCGCTGGGACTTCATTTCCTGACTGCTTGCTCGCTTCGTTTGCAGTCCGCGCATTCTACAGTGTTCTACGCTGTTTTTCCAGTTAAATTTCTAACTGGTGGAGGTAAGCGGGATCGAACCGCTGACCTCTTGCATGCCATGCAAGCGCTCTCCCAGCTGAGCTATACCCCCCGTGCTGCGTAGAAGCGAGACTATAGCAAAGACTTTTGAAACTTCCAAGGCTTCCACGCAGATTTCTTCAAGAAACTTGATCGAGGTACGGCGCCATGCGCGCTTCGACCGTCTCGCGGCCAAACAATTCAACCACGGCATCGATGGCTGGCGTCTGCAATTGACCAGTCAGCATCAGGCGCAGCGGCATGGCCAGTTGCGGCATCTTCAGCTTGTGCGCAGCCAGCACTTGCTTGAGCATGGCCGACAGCGCAACGCGGTTCCACTCGACGCCCGCCAGTGCATCGCGATACTGCCGCAGCGCCGGCTTGACCGCTTCGGTCAGATGCTGTTCCAGCAGCGCTGCGTCCGGCTGCGGCTGGCGGTAGAACAGCATGGCGGTGTCAGCCAGTTCATTGATGGTGCTGGTGCGCTCCTTCATCAGGCCAATCACATTGGCCAGCGGCGGCAAATTTTCGAAGCCGGCGCCCTGCTCCCGCATGCGTGGCTTGGCCAATGCGGCCAGGCGCTCATTGTCGGCCAGCTTGATGTAGTGGTTGTTGAGCCAGGCCAGTTTTCCCGGGTCGAATTGTGCCGGCGATCTGGTCAGATGATCGAGGTCGAACCAGCTGCAGAACTGCTCCATGCTGAAGATTTCCTCATTGCCGTGGCTCCAGCCCAGGCGCGCCAGATAATTGAGCATCGCTTCAGGCAGGAAACCTTGGGACGGGTAATCCATCACGCTGACGGCGCCGTGGCGCTTGCTGAGTTTTTCACCGTCGGCGCCAAGGATCATCGGCACATGGCCATACACCGGCAGCGTGGCACCGAGCGCCTTGAGGATATTGATCTGGCGCGGCGTGTTGTTGACGTGATCGTCGCCGCGGATCACATGGGTGATCTGCATGTCCCAGTCGTCGACCACCACGCAGAAGTTGTAGGTCGGCGTGCCATCGGGGCGCGCAATGACCAGGTCATCGAGTTCGCGGTTGGCAATCGTGATGGTGCCCTTGACGGCATCGTCCCAGCTGACTTCGCCGTCGAGTGGATTGCGAAAGCGGATCACCGGCTGGCGGTCGGCCGGCACCGGCGGCAAGGTCTTGCCCGGCTCGGGGCGCCAGGTGCCGTCGTAGCGCGGCTTTTCACCGGCGGCGCGCTGGCGCTCGCGCATGGCTTCGACTTCTGCGGGCGAGGTGTAGCAGTAGTAGGCGCTGCCTGCTTCCAGCATGGTGGCCAGCACGGCGCGGTAACGGTCCATGTGCTGCATCTGGTAGAACGGGCCTTCGTCATGATGCAGGCCGAGCCAGTCCATGCCCTGCAGGATGGCGTCGACCGCCGCCGGCGTGGACCGCTCGAGATCGGTATCTTCCACGCGCAGCACAAAGACGCCGCCGAAGCGCCGGGCATAGGCCCAGGAAAACAGCGCGGTGCGCGCGCCGCCGAGATGGAGATAGCCGGTCGGGCTGGGAGCAAAGCGGGTACGGACGATCATGGCAAATGAAAACGGCTTTGGCATGCAAAGCCGTGGAAAAGGGAAAGGGGCATTTTACCGCGTGCGGTGGCATAAAACCGTGCAAAGCCCCGAGGGCATGGATGAATGTGAGCCCTCGGATCAAGCGCAGGGGATGGCCGATTACGCAGTCTGGCCCCGGGTTTTAATTAGTCAAATCATGCACCCAGCCAGGCTCGATCATAATAATGCAAGTCGATGAACCCACCCTGCGTTGAATCCCATGGTTGTTCAATCTGCTCTCGATACGTCAGCGCGTTGTCGAATGGCGTTCCGGCTGCGATGTTCGAACTGGCTTCAATGGTGTCCCTCGCCGTGGCAAAGGGGGCATGTAAATCAGTCATTGCCCAGTTCATCTTTGCG
>JBPBPY010000028.1:0-7711 GCA_050954505.1 Janthinobacterium lividum | reverse complement strand
ACATCATGGCCTGGGATGAAGTGGCCAGCCTGTTTGCCGGGGTGCAAAGCCATCTCGAGCCGGGTGGTTTGTTCTGCATCTACGGTCCATTCAACCAGGACGGCAATTACACCAGCCAGAGCAATGCGGTCTTCGACGTCTGGCTCAAGCAGCAAGGTGCCCACCAAGGCATTCGCGATCTCGAGGCGCTGATCGAACTGGGACAAGCCCATGAACTCCATCCGACGCACAACCTGGAAATGCCGGCCAACAATCGCCTGCTGGTCTTTACCCGTCTGACGCACGATTGAATCGAAGAGGCTACGGCTTCGAGCCGGGGTCACATCACGCTTTTTTTGCGCTCGGCGGCGTTTGCGCGCCGCACGGCGCCATTTCCGTGTTAACATGCGGCCCACGCTAGGGGTCCTGGAAACACGTGTTTCCGGGTGAGATAAACCCTCGGTACCTGATCTGGATAATGCCAGCGAAGGGAAGCGCGTCAAATGTCCTCTGCCGTCGTCTGTGCGCAATCCTTGCGCAGCCGCTGTTCTGCCATTTGGGTCACTTCCGCTTCCGTGCTGCCACTTCTGCATGCAGACGATCGTCGCGCCCGGCGCGCTTCGTTATTGCTTCAGGTGCCCTCCATGCCTTGATGCGACGATACCCGACCCATGATGACGAACCTCCACGCCAAGCATTTCCTGATTGCCTGCGCCATTGCAGAATTGTTTGCCGCCGCGCCGTTGGCCCTGGCCCAGTCTGCCAGCCCCAGCCCCAGCCCCAGCCCCAGCTCCAGCCCAGCCGCAAGCACCGCCACGGTGCTGCCCGAAGTTCAGGTGTCGAGCTCGCGCGAAGAAAGCAGCCGCGCAGTCTCGGCCAGTGTCGGCGGCTTTGCCCAGGCGCCGCTGCTGGAGACGCCAGCCTCGGTGTTCGTCACGACCAGTGCGCAGATGCAGGACCAGCAAGTGCATCAGACCAGCGAGGCACTCAAGCGCGAAACCAGCGTCAATGATGCGTATAACGCCATTGGTTATGCCGAGCAGTTCTCCGTGCGCGGCTTTGCCCTCGACACCTCGTCCAGCTATCGCAAGGACGGCTTGCCGATTCCGGGCGATGCCCAGATCCCGCTGGAAAACAAGGAGCGCATCGAATTGCTCAAGGGACTGTCGGGCCTGCAGGCCGGCGAGTCTGCGCCCGGCGGCATCCTCAATTTTGTCACCAAGCGGCCTACCGCCACACCGCTGCGCACCGTGACCGTCCAGGGCAGCGAGCGCGGTACGCTGTATGGCGCAGTCGACCTCGGTGGGCGTTTTTCCGATGAACGGTTTGGCTACCGCATCAATGCCGCCACCGAAGACCTGCACTCCTATGTCAAAGGCGCCAATGGCGAGCGCCAGTTTGTGTCGGGCGCCTTCGACTGGCAGCTCACGCCGCAGGCATTGCTGCAACTGGACTTCGATTACCAGCGCAAGTCACAGGTCAGCGTGCCCGGCTTCCAGCTCTTCAATGGCACCGACCTGCCCACCGGCATTGCCGCGAACACCAACCTCAACAACCAGCCCTGGACCAAACCGGTCACCACGCGCGACAGCGATATCGGCGCGCGTTTCGAATATGCCTTCAATGCCGACTGGCGCGGCTCCATCGCCGCCAATCGCCATTCTTTCAAGCGCGACGACTATGCCGCCTTTCCGTATGGATGCGGCTCGGCCAATCTGTACCCCGGCTTTTGCGGCAATGGCGACTACGACGTCTACGATTACCAGAGCACCAACGAGTCGAAGACACCGCTGGCGCTGCAGGCCCAGTTGCAGGGAAAATTTTCCACCGCCGGCATCGGCCATATCCTGACCATTGGCGCAGCAGGTATGCGCCGCCGCGACGAACTTGGTGACTGTGTCTATGGACTGGTCGATTGCGCCGGCTCGCTTGCCAACGGCACCAGCAACGTCTACGCGCCGGTCGTGGTCGACCCATCGACCATCAGCACTGGTGCCGTCGTGGTGCGCCGCAGTGAGCGCGAGCGCTCCCTGTTCGTGCAGGACATCGTGGCGCTGAGCGAGCGGCTGAGCCTGCATGCGGGACTGCGCCACACCGAACTGGAACGCGAACAGTTCGACGTCAGCGGCGCCCAGAATGCCCGCTATGACCGCAGCTACCTTCTTCCCAACCTCGCACTGGTGGTCAAGCCGATGCAAAACCTGGCACTGTACGGCTCCTATGCACAGGGCCTGGAGCATGGCGGCATTGCGCCGTTCGGCACCACGAATGCCAATGCCGTGCTCGATCCGTCGAAGTCGCGCCAGCTCGAAGTCGGTCTGAAAGCCGACTTGGCACGCGACTTCAGCGTGACAGCAGCGCTGTTCCAGATCACGCGGCCGCTGGAAATCACCAATGCCGACTTCGACTATGTGCGCAGCGGCGATGCAGTGCATCGCGGGGTGGAACTGTCGGCGCAAGGCCGGCTCACGCGCCTGACCACCCTGGGTACCGGCGTGACGGCGCTCAATGCGCGAGCCCGCGACACCGGCAGCAGCCTCGATGGCAAGCTGGTGACCAATGTGCCACGCTGGAAGGCAGTGGCATGGATCGACCAGGCAGTGCCGCAAGTGCCGGGGACGAATTTGCTGGCCACCTGGCACTATTCATCGAGCAAGGCCTTCAACCCTGACAACACGGTGACGGTACCGGGCTATCACACGGTGGACCTGGCCGCGCGCTACCAGACCCGCATTGCCGGGCGCGCCACGACGCTGCGTGCCGGAGTCGACAATGTCTTCAATAAATTCTACTGGCGCGATGTGACGCAGTCGCTTGGTGGGTACCTGTTCCCGGGCGCGCCGCGTACCTTCACGGTGTCGGCACAGTTCGATTTCTAGCCGTGTGCGCCGTGGCAGCCGGGCGATGATGCATCGCTGTGCGCTTGCCGCGAGCCGCACTCGCGTGCCAGCACCAGCGCCAGCGCTTGGGCGACGGTGGCCAGGCGCTGGGGCAGCGGGCCGCTGGCAAGCGTGTAGCATATGCCGCGCTGGGCCAGCATTGCCAGCAGGCGCCGGTGCATCATCTGGCGCACATCATCCGATTCGCGCTGCAGACCATCTGCCACCCAGGGCGTGTCGGGCGGCGTGACGATGGTCAGGGCGTAGCTATGCGTGCTGGCCAGCGCTGCCAGCGGCGCATCGACGCGCTGGAAATAATGCGCACTGTAGAGCGCTGTCATGAGCGGCGTGGTATCGCAGAACAGCCAGGCTGATGCAGTACCACCCGGCACGTCGGTCCTGGCTGCCAGGGCCCTTGCAGCCTGTTCTTCACGCTGCTGCTGGCAGCGCGCAATCGGCCACTGTTCATGTTCCAGCGGCACGCGGCCATGGTGCGCGACAAACTCGCGCAGGTACTCGGGCACCCATGCACTGCCGTGCCGGGCTGCCAGCGCTTCGGCCAGTGTCGACTTGCCGGTCGACTCGGCACCGAGCAGCGCGACCCGGAGCACCGCTGGCAGTATGGCCGGCAGAGCGGCTGGCGTGCGGGCCAGGGGCGACGGCGCTGCCACTGCTGCTGCCGTTTCCGCCGCTGCCAGGCCGGCGCAGGTTTGCGCTGCTGCGTCTGCCGTGGTCATGGGTTTGCTGGCGCCGGCATCTGCCGCTTCCAGCTGCGCCAGCCGGCAATGGCCATGAGCACGAACAAGGCGTACAGCAAGGTGGTCATCGGCAAACCCTTGAAGGCATACAAGCCGACGTAGAGAATGTCCACAATGACCCACACCAGCCAGTTCTCGATCTTCTTTTGCGACAGCAGCCACTGTCCCAGCAAGCTTCCTGCAGTGAGAAAGCCGTCGATTGCCGGCACATCGGTGTCGGTGCAGGCAGCCAGGAACCACCACAGCAGCAGGAAGCCGGCAATCCATGCCAGGGCACTGGCAAACAGGCCGGCGCTGCGCAAGCGCGTGATGGGCAGGCCAGCGGCATCGGCAGCGGCAGCGGCAGCGGCAGCAGCGTGCAAGCCTGCATTCGCGCCGGATGGCGAGCAAGGCTGCGAATCGGCTGCCATGTGGGCGCTGGCCGGCAGCACTGCGCCTGCATGCAGCCAGCGGTACCAGCCCCAGGCCGAGACTGCAATGAAGACCAGCTGCAGACCGGCATCGCCATACAGGCGGGAGTCAAAGAACACCACGCAATAGGTCGCCGATGCAGCAATCGAGAACAGCCAGCCCCAGGCATTCTGGCGCATGGTCAGCCAGACCGACAGGACCGACAGGAAGAAGGAAATCATTTCCAGCACGGTGGTGGAAAAACCGGCGAACTGCAGGATGGTATTCATGCACGCAGCATACCCAATGCGCGCATGAATATCCAATCAGGCTATCCAATCAGGCAGCGACGAGGTCTCAGGTAGCCAGCGTTGCTGCCGCGGTAATGAGCTGGTCCAGCGCCACCGGTTTGCACACATGGGTCTCGAAGCCGGCCTGCAGTGCCATCTGCACATCGCTTGGACGGGTGAATCCCGACAGGGCAATGGCCGGCGTGGTGGCAGTCGACTGCACCTCGCGCAGGGCCGCCAGCAAATGGTGTCCATCCATGTCAGGCATGCCGATGTCGGAAATGATCAGGTTGAAGGGCGCCGATTCAGCCCGTGCCAGTTCCAGTGCAGTCTGCGCGCTGCCGGCCATGAACACGCTTGCGCCATTGAGCTGCAGCAGTCCCGCCAGCGATTCGAGCATGTCGGTGGCGTCGTCAATGAGCAGGATGCGTTTGCCGTCCAGCCCCGGGCTCGATGTGAGCGTTTGTGCCGGCGCGGCATGCAGCGGAATGGCCAGCGGCAGATAGACCCGGAAACAGGCGCCCTTGTCGGGTCCGTTGGAACTGGCCTCGACCCGGCCGCCGTGGCTGTTGGTCAATTCCTTGACCAGTGCCAGCCCGATGCCCATGCCGCCATACTGGCGCGCGGTGCCGACATCGGCCTGGCGGAACATGTCGAATATCAAAGGCATGAAATCGACCGCAATGCCCCGGCCGCTGTCGCGGATCTCCATGCACACCATTTCTTTTTCCACCCACAGGCGCACCTCGACGGTGCCGCCGGCCGGCGTGAACTTGATGGCATTGGAAAGCAGGTTCCAGACAATCTGCTCGATGCGCACGCCATCTCCCTGGATGATGAAGGCCGCCGGGGGCGGCTCCAGCGACAGCTGCACATTTTTCTGCGCGGCATCGGCGGTCATCAGGTTGACCACATGGGCCACGGTTTCAGTGAAATTGACATGCGTGCGCACCAGGCTGAGCTTGCCGGTGTGCAGGCGCGAAAGATCCATCAGGTCGTCGATGATCTTGGCCTGGCCATCGACCATGCGCTTGATGGTGGCGGTGCCACGTGCGATGGCAGGCAGGCCGGCGGTTTCCGGCAGACGCGAGAGCGTCTCGGCCGTGAGCTGGATCAGGTTCAGCGGCTGCTTGAGTTCATGCGAGAGCACGGCAAAGAATTCATCGCGCAGGCGGGCCGCTTCTTCGGCCCGTACGCGTTCGCGTTTTTCCTGCACCAGCCGGGCTTCCTGTTCCGCCTGCATGCGCCGCGAGCCGGTCAGGTCGCGCGCGATCTTGACGAAGCCATGCACCTTGCCATCGATGAGCGGCGCGCTGATGCCGCTGCAAAATACCCGCGTGCCATCCTTGCGCAAATGCCAGCGGTCGTCCTCGGCGCGGCCATCGACACGCGCCAGCCGCAGCTCGGTTTCGAACAGGCCGCTGGCGCGGTCTTCCGGGGTGAACAGGATGGCGCCGGATTGGCCGAGGATTTCCTGCTCGGCATAGCCGAACAGGTTTTCCGCGCCGCTGTTCCAGCTGGTGATGATGCCTTCCATGTCCATGGTGGCAATTGCGTAGTCCTTGGTCGAGGCGGCAATCAGGCGCATGCGTTCTTCACCGGCGCGCATGCTTTCCTGCGCACTCTTGCGTTCGGAAATATCGATGAAGGTCAGCACCAGTCCTTCGATGCGGTCGTCGGCGGAACGGTAGGGCAGCAGGCGGGCAATGTACCAGCAGCCGTCATTGCGCTGGACTTCGCGTTCGACCGGCTGCAGCTTGTCGAACACCAGGCTGATGTCGGCTTGCAGCGCCGGATAGTCGAGCCGGTGGGTGATGTCGAAAATCGAGCGGCCGACATCGGTGGCAATGATGTTGAACAGGCTGGCCGAGGGCTTGGTGTAGCGCTTGATATGCATGCCGCGGTCGACAAAGATGGTGGCGATCTCGGTGGCGGCGACGAAGTTCTGCAGGTCGTCATTGGCCTTCGAGGTTTCGTCGACCTTCATCTTCAAATCGAAATTCACCGTCACCAGTTCTTCGTTGATCGACTGCAGTTCTTCCTTGCTGGTCTCGAGCTCTTCGGTGGTCGAGCGCAGCTCTTCATTGATGGCCTGGAATTCCTCGTTGCTGGCCTTGGAGTCCTCGAGCGCTATTTCATACTGCTCGATCACCGAGCGCAACTGCTCCTTGGTATGCAGCAGCTCTTCTTCCAGGTGCAGCGCCGTGGCATTTTCACCGGGATGACGGGCCGCCTGGGCGACGTCGAGTTCATTGGTCGATTCATCGAAGATCAGCAGGGTCATGCCGGTGCCGGCATTTTCATTCTGGCCCGGGCGAATCTGGATGCAGACCGACGATGAATGATCGTCCAGGCGCAAGTGCATCTGCCGGGTCTGGATATTCATGTGGGTCTGGGTGGCCTGGAACAGGGCGGTGCGCAACTCCAGCTGCAAATCCGGATGAATCAGCGCCAGGATGTTTTGCGAAGGCTCGCCGCCCGGATACTGCAGGAAGCGCGCCGCCGATTTCGATGCATACACCAGGTCGGCATGGCGGTCGATCAGCACGCTGGGCGGCGCAAACTCTTCGAGGAAACGGCGGTGCAGTTCCTGCGCCGGTGCCTGGCGCCGTTCGGCACCGGCTTTGGCAACCTTCACCGACATCAGCCGTTCGCTGGCGCCAAAGGTGCGTGGCGCCACATGGTAGATGCCCAGCTTGATGCGGTTGGCCTGGTAGATGCGGTGCTTCTTGTCGATCGGTGTAAACAGGTCGTTGACCGCCTCGGCCGATTCCGAACTGCCGAGGAACAGATAGCCGCCGGGATGCAATGCATAGTGCATCATCTCGAAGACTTTTTTCTGGATGTCGCGGTTCAGGTAGATCAGCAGGTTACGGCAGGAAATCAGATGCATCTTTGAAAAAGATGGATCGTGCAGGATGTTGTGGGCAGCGAACAGCACTTTTTCGCGGATCGACTTGCGCACGCAGTAGTGCTCTTCTTCCTTCTCGAAATACTGGCGCAGCCGTGCGGGCGTGACATCGGTGATGATCGACTGCGGATACAGGCCGCGGCGCGCGGTGTTGATGGCCTGTTCGTCGATATCGGAGGCAAACACCTGGATCGGCTGCGACTTGCCGGACAGGGCATTCTGGTCGGCCAGCAGCATGGCAATCGAATAGGCTTCCTCGCCGGTGGCGCAGCCAACCGACCAGGCGCGGATCTGGGCGCTGCCGCCGGTTTGTTCGAACAGGCGCGGAATGACATCGCGTTCGAGCGAATCGAAGGCTTCACGGTCGCGAAAGAAATTGGTCACGCTGATGAGCATGTCGCGCAGCAGCGGCCGGGTTTCTTCGCCATGCTCCTTGAGGAAGTCGCGGTAGGCCAGCACATTCGGCAAGCCGTTGACCTGCAGCCGCCGTTCGATGCGGCGCAG
>JBPBPY010000494.1:0-7753 GCA_050954505.1 Janthinobacterium lividum | reverse complement strand
GCAGCAGCTTGGCCACCACGGCATGGCCCGACTCATGGAAAGCGGTATTGCGGCGCTCTTCCTCGCGCATGACGGCCGACTTGCGTTCCGGACCCATGACGATCTTGTCCTTGGCATCTTCGAAGTCCTGCATTTCAACCAGGCGCTTGTTGCGGCGCGCGGCAAACAGCGCGGCTTCATTGACCAGGTTGGCCAGGTCGGCGCCGGAAAAACCAGGGGTGCCGCGGGCCAGGATGTCGGCCTTGACGTCCGGCGAGACCGGTACCTTGCGCATGTGTACATACAGAATCTGTTCGCGGCCGCGGATATCGGGCAGGCCGACAATCACCTGGCGGTCGAAACGGCCGGGACGCAGCAGCGCCTTGTCAAGCACGTCGGCGCGGTTGGTGGCAGCAATGACGATGACACCGGCATTGGCTTCGAAACCATCCATTTCCACCAGCAATTGATTCAGCGTCTGTTCGCGCTCATCATTGCCGCCCCCCATGCCGGCACCGCGATGGCGACCCACGGCATCGATTTCATCGATGAAGATGATGCAGGGCGAATGCTTCTTGGCATTTTCAAACATGTCGCGCACGCGCGAAGCACCCACGCCGACAAACATTTCAACGAAATCGGAACCGGAGATGGTGAAGAACGGCACCTTGGCTTCGCCGGCAATGGCACGCGCCAGCAAGGTCTTGCCGGTGCCGGGTGGGCCGACCATGAGCACACCACGGGGGATGCGGCCGCCGAGTTTCTGGAACTTGGTCGGGTCCTTGAGGAAGTCGACCAGCTCCTGCACTTCTTCCTTGGCTTCGTCGCAGCCGGCGACATCGGCAAAGGTGACGGAGTTGCTGTTTTCATCGAGCATGCGCGCCTTCGACTTGCCGAAGGAAAAAGCACCGCCCTTGCCGCCACCCTGCATCTGGCGCATGAAGAAAACCCAGACGCCGATCAGCAGCAGCATCGGGAACCAGGAGATGAAGATCTGCGACAGGAACGACGGCGGCTCGGGCTGGCGCACATCGAATTTCACGTCATTGGCCACCAGGTCGCCGATCAGGCCGCGGTCCATGTTGGTCACGGTGGCCTTGATCTTTTTGCCATCGGTGGTGGTGCCGACGATGGTGCGGTCTTCGATCACCGCTTCGCGGATGCGCTTGGAACGCACTTCATCAAGGAAATCGGAATAGGCAATTGTCGTGGCGCCGCCGCCCACGGTGCGTTCGTCGAATTGCTTGAACACTGTAAACAGTATCAAGGCGATCACGACCCAGATCGCGGCTTTGGAAAACATGTTGTTCACTTCGACTCCTTGTAGGCCTGCCTGGCTATCCCGGGATTGTGCGGCCAGCTTGTCTGTTCAGTCATGGAAACCCCGATCATTACGCTTGTGCGGCTGCTTTTACACTGGTTTTGCAAATTCTACTCGTTAACCCCGCGAGCTGCCAGAATCGGCATCGCGCCATCTTGCCAGCCATCGTATGCTAAATCGCTGATTTTGCAAGAAATAAACGCTTTTACAGGGATGGCCAAAACGCCCACACCGGACCGGCCTGGCCGGCTCACGGCGTATTTTTCAATCCCCGGCCCAGAAGGAAGATTTCCGACGATTTGTCCTTGCTGGCCTTGGGTTTCTTCTGGCTCACCACCTTGAACTGCTGGCGGAATTTTTCAATGATCTGCGCATAGCCGATGCCGTTGAAACACTTGACCAGCAAAGCGCCCGACGGCTTCAGGTGCGCCAGTGAAAAGTCCAGCGCCAGATCGATGATGTGCTCGACCCGCGCGGCGTCGGCAATGGCCACGCCCGACAGGTTGGGCGCCATGTCCGACAGCACCAGGTCGGCCTTGCGCCCGGAGAGCACGGCTTCCAGCTGCACCAGCACCTCCTCTTCGCGAAAGTCGCCGAGGATGAAATGGACGTCGGCAATCGGCTCCATCTGCAGCATGTCCAGGCCGATGATGGTGCCGTTGATGCCGCCGCCATCCGCGCCGGCCAGCTTGTTGCGCACGTACTGCGACCAGCTCCCCGGGGTGGAACCCAGATCGATGATCACCTGGCCGGGCTTGACCAGTTTTTCACCCTCGTCGATTTCCTTGAGTTTGTAGACCGCGCGGGCACGGTAGCCTTCTTTTTGCGCCAGCTTGACGTAGGGGTCGTTGATGTGATCGTGGATCCAGTTTTTGTTTAATTTCTTCTTCTTCATTCGCGTAGAATACCGGTTTTAAAGGATTTTTATGTTGAAACTTACACCCGCCGAGCGCAGTGCGCTGCGCGCGGAAGCCCATGCGCTCTCCCCCGTCGTGATGATCGGCGAAGCCGGATTGACCGATGGCGTCATGAATGAAATCGATCTCTCGCTCAATGCCCACGGCTTGATCAAGGTACGCGTCTTTGGCGACGACCGTGATGCGCGCATCGCCATGTATGAAGCAATCTGCGCAAAACTCGATGCCGCCCCGATCCAGCATATCGGCAAGTTGCTGGTGATGTTCCGGCCTAAAAAAGAAGCAGTGAAAGAGCGCAGCGATCGCAAGGGCAAAGGCATGCGGGAAGTGACCATCGTCAAACCGAGTCCAAGCGGCACCAAGAAGCCGTCGGTCAACAAGGTCATGGTCAAGGGCAATGAGCGCGTCACCCAGGGCGGCAACATCAAGCGCGCCAAACCGCGCCAGACCAGCCCGAAGAAATCGTCGCTGGGCAGCTGATCCGGCAGCATCGAGCGTCACGAACCGACAGCTCAGCCCGTGGCAGGGGCAGCAGTACAGCGGGCACGCTGGTAGGACGTCTGTCTACCGGATCTTGAATACCAGCACCGCGCTAAACAGGCTCTTGATGAAAAACAGGGCGCCGGCAACACCATGCAGCACGCCGAAGCGCGTCTTGGCTTGCGACAGCATCACACCGTTCGGACCGGCCGCTTCACGCAGCGCCGCCATCATCGGACTGACGGCAAAATAACCCACCAGCGTACAGAGCAGCATGCCCAGCAACAGCAGCAGGCAGGCCTTGTGCTGTTTGTGCGACAGCTCGCGCCTGGCAGCCGATACCAGCACCGTCAGGATCACCACGCACGCCAGTGAAAACCAGGCATCGATACGAAACAGCTTGCCGGCAATCGTGCCGGCCAGGACCGGATCGGCCAGCGTGGAAAACAGTACCGGCGCCACCATGTAGCCGATGGTCCAGATACTGCCCACCCACAATGTCACCAGCAGCAGCCGCAGGCGCGAAGCCAGCGACAGGCGGGGTGCAAACGAATCAAATATAGCGGACATCGAGGACTTCGTATTCGCGGATGCCGGCTGGTGCCTGCACGCCAACGACGTCGCCGATGGTCTTGCCGATCAGCGCGCGGGCGATCGGTGAAGTGATGGAAACCTTGGCGTCCTTGATGTCGGCTTCGTCGGTGCCCACGATCTGGTAAGTCACCTTGTCGCCGGTCTCCAGGTCTTCCAGATCGACGGTAGCACCGAAGACAATGCGGCCGTCGGCGTCGAGCGCCTTCGGATCGATGATCTGGGCTGCACCGAGCTTGCCTTCGAGGTCGGCAATGCGGCCTTCGATGAAACTCTGGCGCTCCTTGGCAGCGTCGTACTCGGCATTTTCAGACAGGTCACCCTGGGCGCGCGCTTCGGAAATTGCGTTGATGACGGCCGGACGTTCCTTGGTCTTCAGGCGCACCAGCTCTTCCTTGAGCAGATCGGCGCCATGTTTGGTAAGTGGGACTGAACTCATGATTTTTCGCTTCTTGAAATGAAAACCACAGAGCTTGCAAAGGGCCGGCCCTGTGCGAGTCTGTGGTCTGGGTTTGGCAACGGGTGGCTGGATAGCACCAGCCAGCCGCCACTGAAGATGACTTCAGTTTAAGGTTTTATGCAGGCTTTGTAAATCGTAGACATGCAACTCATCGAGATGACGCATACCCTGCACTGCCGCTTCGGCGCCTGCCACCGTGGTGTAGGTGGTCGAGCGCGCCGCCAGGGCCGAAATGCGGATGGCCCGCGAATCGGTGATGGCGCTGCGCTTTTCTTCCACGGTGTTGACCACCAGGGCGATTTCATGATTTTTGATCATGTCGACAATGTGCGGACGGCCTTCGACCACCTTGTTGACCAGCGCAACCGGAATGCCGGCTGCCGCAATGGCCGCTGCGGTGCCTTTGGTTGCGACGATCGAAAAGCCCATCTCCACCAGGTCGCGCGCCACTTCGACGGTACGCGGCTTGTCGCTGTTTTTCACCGACAGGAACACCTTGCCGGATTTCGGCAGCTTGACCGAGGCGCCGAGCTGCGACTTGACGAAGGCTTCACCGAAGGTCTTGCCCACGCCCATGACTTCACCGGTCGATTTCATTTCCGGTCCGAGAATCGTATCGACACCAGGGAATTTCACGAACGGGAAAACCGCTTCCTTGACGCTGTAATACGAAGGCACGACTTCCTTCATGATGCCCTGGCTGTCGAGCGACTGGCCGACCATGCAGCGGGCGGCAATCTTGGCCAGTTGCAGGCCGGTGGCCTTGGAGACGAAAGGCACGGTGCGCGACGCACGCGGGTTGACTTCCAGCACGAACACCACGTCTTGTGGACGGCCGTCGATTTCCTGCTGCTGGATGGCGAACTGCACATTCATCAGGCCGACGACATTGAGACCCTTGGCCATCAAGGCGGTCTGGCGCTTGATTTCGGCAATCGTGGCCGGCGAGAGCGAATACGGCGGCAGCGAGCAAGCCGAGTCGCCCGAGTGCACGCCGGCCTGTTCGATATGTTCCATGACGCCGCCAATGAAGGTGCGCTGGCCGTCGCAGAGGCAATCGACATCGACTTCGATGGCGTCGTTGAGGAAGCGGTCAAGCAGCACCGGCGAATCGTGCGACACCTTGACAGCTTCGCGCATGTAGCGCTCGAGGTCGCGCTGTTCATGGACAATTTCCATGGCCCGTCCACCGAGCACATACGACGGGCGCACGACTAGCGGATAACCGATTTCCTGCGCCAGTAGCAAGGCGTCGGCTTCGGTGCGTGCGGTGCGGTTCGGTGGCTGGCGCAGACCAAGGTCTTGCAGCAGCTTCTGGAAACGTTCGCGGTCTTCCGCCGCATCGATCATGTCGGGCGACGTGCCGATGATGGGCACGCCATTAGCTTCCAGGTCCAGCGCCAGCTTCAATGGCGTCTGGCCGCCGTACTGCACGATCACGCCGACCGGCTTTTCGATGGCGACGATTTCCAGCACGTCTTCCAGCGTCAGCGGTTCGAAATACAGGCGGTCGGAGGTATCGTAATCGGTCGAGACGGTTTCCGGATTGCAGTTGACCATGATGGTTTCATAGCCGTCTTCACGCATGGCAAAGGCCGCATGCACGCAGCAGTAATCGAATTCGATACCCTGGCCGATGCGGTTCGGGCCGCCGCCGAGAACCATGATCTTCTTGCGGTCGGTCGGTTTCGATTCGCATTCTTCCTCGTAGGTCGAATACATGTAGGCGGTGTTGGTGGAGAATTCACCGGCGCAGGTATCGACGCGCTTGTAGACCGGGCGCACATTGAGTTCATGGCGGCGCTCGCGCACTGCCTTGTCGCTGATCTTGAGCAGCTTGGCCAGGCGGCGGTCGGCAAAGCCCTTTTGCTTCAACGCATACAGCGAGCGCTTGTCGAGCGAATCCAGGGTCTGGGTTTCCAGCCACAGTTCGATGTCGACGATTTCCTTGATTTGCGAAAGGAACCACGGATCGATGTGCGTCAGAGCCTGCACTTCCTCGAGCGTGAAACCCTGGGCAAAGGCATCGCCCACATACCAGATGCGTTCCGGACCGGGCTCGCCGAGTTCTTCCTCGATGGTTTCACGGTCGGTGGTTTTTTCATTCATGCCGTCGACGCCGACTTCCAGGCCGCGCAGCGCCTTCTGGAACGACTCCTGGAAGGTGCGTCCAATCGCCATGACTTCACCGACCGACTTCATTTGCGTGGTCAAGTGGCTGTCGGCGGTGGGGAATTTTTCAAACGCAAACCGCGGAATCTTGGTGACCACGTAATCGATGCTTGGTTCGAACGAAGCCGGCGTTGCGCCACCGGTGATTTCATTGCGCAATTCATCGAGCGTGAAGCCGACCGCCAGCTTGGCGGCGATCTTGGCGATCGGAAAACCGGTCGCCTTCGAGGCCAATGCCGAGGAACGCGAGACGCGCGGATTCATTTCGATGACGATCATGCGGCCATCGGCCGGGTTGATCGAAAACTGCACATTCGAGCCGCCGGTATCGACACCAATTTCGCGCAGCACCGCGATCGATGCATTGCGCATGATCTGGTATTCCTTGTCCGTCAGCGTCTGCGCCGGCGCCACGGTGATCGAGTCGCCGGTATGCACGCCCATTGGATCGAGGTTTTCGATCGAGCAGACGATGATGCAGTTGTCGGCCTTGTCGCGCACGACTTCCATCTCGAATTCTTTCCAGCCGATCAGCGATTCCTCGATCAGCAGTTCCGACGTCGGCGAGGCTTCCAGGCCGCGCTTGCAGATGGTTTCGAATTCTTCGGCGTTGTAGGCAATGCCGCCGCCGCTGCCGCCCATGGTGAATGAAGGACGGATGATGACCGGGAAGCCGAGCGTCTTTTGCACCGCCCAGGATTCATCGAGCGTATGGGCCACGCCCGAACGCGCCGAACCCAGGCCGATCTTGGTCATCGCATCCTTGAACTTGGAGCGGTCTTCGGCCTTGTCGATGGCTTCCGGCGAGGCGCCGATCAATTCGCACTCGTACTTGGCAAGCACGCCGTTGTTGTGCAGGTCGAGGGCGCAATTGAGTGCAGTCTGGCCACCCATGGTCGGCAGGATGGCGTCTGGACGCTCCTTGTCGATGATGCGCTCGACCACTTGCCAGGTAATCGGTTCGATGTAGGTCACATCGGCCATTTCCGGGTCGGTCATGATGGTGGCCGGATTGCTGTTGACCAGGATGACGCGGTAGCCTTCCTCGCGCAAGGCCTTGCAGGCCTGGGCGCCGGAGTAGTCGAATTCACAGGCCTGGCCGATGACGATCGGGCCGGCGCCAATGATGAGTATGCTTTGAATGTCGGTGCGCTTAGGCATGTTTTTGGGTCTCCATCATCGCCACGAAGCGATCGAACAGTGGGGCGATATCATTCGGGCCTGGCGAGGCTTCAGGATGGCCCTGGAAGCAGAACGCCGGCTTGTCGGTGCGGGCAAAGCCCTGCAGCGAGCCATCGAACAATGACACATGGGTAACGCGGCAGTTGTCGGGCAGCGAGGCGGGATCGACGGCAAAACCGTGGTTTTGCGAGGTGATCATGACCTGCTTGCTGTCGAGGTCCTGGACCGGATGGTTGGCGCCGTGGTGGCCAAACTTCATCTTCAGGGTCTTGGCGCCCGAGGCCAGGGCCATGATCTGGTGTCCGAGGCAAATGCCGAAAGTCGGAATGCCGGCCTCGATCAATTCCCTGGCGGTTTCGATCGCATAATCGCACGGACCGGGGTCGCCAGGACCATTGGTCAGCATGATGCCGTCGGGCTTGAGCGCCAGGGCAGCAGCGGCGCCCGCTTGCGCAGGCAGGACGGTCACCTTGCAGCCGCGCGCCACCAGCATGCGCAGGATATTCGACTTCACGCCGTAGTCATAGGCCACCACATGGTGGCGCGGCGCCAGGTCGGCTGCGCCATAGCCCTTGCCCAGCGTCCATTCACCTTCGGTGAACTCATAGACTTCCTTGACCGAGACCACCTTGGCCAGGTCCATGCCCGCCA
>JBPBPY010000445.1:0-7815 GCA_050954505.1 Janthinobacterium lividum | reverse complement strand
AGATTTGTTGCAATAATTTGCAGTTTGCAGGCACACTCCCCACAACGCGCCGCACCGCGCCCTACTGGCGGGTGTCCCCGATCTGCCATGGCGCTGGCGCCAGCACCGGCCAGAACACACCCAGGATGCGGGTTGGCCGGCCTGTTTCATCAAGTTCTGCCGCCTTGAGGCGCCAGTCGACAGGCTGCCAGTGCCGATCTTCCTGCAACAGGCGCAGACGAATGTCGATGGTGCCCGTCGTGCCCTGCAGGCACTGTCTAATAACCTGGTCGAAGCGGCTCTGGTCGTCAGGATGCAGGCAGGTGCGCAACTGCTCCACCGAAAGGCTGGCATCGGCCAGGCCGAGCGCCGCATGGGCGCCGGAGAGAAACAGCAGCTCGTCCTGCAATTCCCACACCATGGCAACACCACCGAGGGCTTCGATCACCATTCCCGTCATGGAAAGGCGAAACAGGGGGTCGTCATCGTCAACCGGCATCGAGGAAAGGTCCATGGATCGTCGTCGAGAAAATGGTTATCAGGAGAAACAATTTACAGGAAAAATGGGCGGCAAGGTGATTACATTCGATAACCGGCAGTAATTTCACCTTCGATACTGCGCCAATGGCCAAGCTGCATCGTTCAAGCAAATCATGAAATTCAGAATATATCGCTGCATTCGCGATACCTGTTTGACGTACCGCTGAAAACAGCCGATCTTCGCCCGCTTTATTCCAGCGGCCAGCGCGGAATCGACGGGAATCAAATTAAACTATCGCTATCTGACCAGCTTGGAAATCATGATACGAATAGTCATCGCAGACGATCACACCTTCATGCGCGAAGGTTTGAAACGCATCCTTGACGGCGCCGATGACATCGCTGTCGTCGGCGAAGCCGTCGATGGTTTCGAAACACTTGCCCTGGTACGCAAGGGCGGCTTCGATCTGCTTTTGCTTGACCTTTCCATGCCGGGGCGCAGCGGCGTGGAATTGATCCGCCAGCTTGGCGATGAAATGCCCAGGCTGCCGATCCTGGTATTGACCATGCACGATGAACAACAGTATGCGGTACGGGCCATCCGCGCCGGCGCGCGCGGCTACCTGACCAAGGAAAGTGCCGGCACCCAGCTCGTCAGCGCAATTCGCAAGGTCGCCAACGGCAGGCCCTACATCAGCATCGAGGTGGCGGAACAGCTGGCCATCGATGCCATGCCGCTGGCGCCGCAGATGCCGCACAAACAGCTGTCGGACCGGGAGTTCGAGGTATTCAGTTTGCTGGTTACAGGCAAGTCCATCACCGAGATCGCGGAAAGCCTGCATTTGAGTGTCAAGACGGTCAGCACCCACAAGAACCGCATCCTGGTGAAGATGGGTCTGCCATCGCTGGCAGGCCTGGTGCAATACGCCGTCGCGCACCATCTGCTGGCACCGTTCCAGCGCTGAGGACCCGTCATGGCCTGGATGGCGGCGTAGGAATCGGCTGAGCGCGGTGCGGGGAAATCCTACCCTGCTTATCAGCCCATCCCGATAGCCAGCGGTCAATGCCGTTGAGATACTGTTTGCCAGAGAGTTGCTTGGACTATTTATTACAAGACACTTTGCCGCCCACTTTTCAGGAGATCGACATGTTAGCCAGCCATTTATTCGAAGTCCGTTCCGATTACGCCGCCACCGCCGGCAGCACGCCCGCCACGGCACCTGCCCTTGCCTGCCCTGGCGCCGCAGCGCCGTTCGAACATGGCTGGCAACGACAGGGAAAATTATGGTCCAACCTCAAGGAACTCTGTGACCTGCTGCGCATGCCGGCTGCGGCGTCGGTGGGCGATGAAGAATTCATGTTCCAGCATGTGCAGTTTCGCACCGGCCAGCGCATTCACACCATCGGCCAGCCGTTCGACATGCTGTATGTGGTCCACTCCGGCTTCCTGAAAACCGTGCTCATCGACGAATCCGGCAATGAGCAGGTGCTCAGTTTTCCAATGAAAGGCGACCTCTTCGGCGTCGATGGCATTCATGCCAAGCGCTATGCATCGGAGGCGGTGGCATTGTCGAACTGCGACCTGATCCTGCTGCCGTTCCGCAAGTTCACCTCGCTGGGGCGGGTCCATCTGGACCTCGAACATGCGATGTACAGTGTCATGAGCCGCGAACTGGTACGCGAACAAGCCATGGTGAGCATGCTCGGTGCGCTCTCGGCCGAGGCGCGGGTGGCGCGTTTCCTGGTGGCGCTGTCCGAGCGCTTCGCCGACATGGGTTATTCGAGCAAGCTGTTCAATCTGCGCATGACGCGCCACGAGATCGGCAGCTATCTTGGCCTGACGCTGGAGACCGTCAGCCGCACCCTGTCGGCATTCAATGAAATCGGTCTGATTTCGGTCGAGCAGCGCTCCATCGGCATCAAGGATGTGGAAACCCTCAAGACCTTACGGCGGCTGCCGCCGTCGAGTTCACGCACCCGCCAGCTGGCCGCGAAGAAAGCCCGCCAGGCCGCGCGGGATGCCGCTGCCCATGCCGCATCGTGCCGTCGCCTGGCTTAGGCCTGAGGCTTGCGCTGCCGCCTGGGTCTGGCGCTGCTGCCTTGACTCTGGCGCTGCCGGCTTGATGTCGACACTGCCGCCTGCATCGGGCGCTGCTGCCTTGACCCCGACACTGCCGCCTGCATCTGGCGCGGCTGCCCGAGCCTGGCGCTGCGGCTCGGGCTTTGCACTGCACTGCGCTGCGGTCCGGGCTTTGCAGCGCCAATCGTGAATGAATTGGCAATCACGATGGATCGCTAACAGTTTTGGCAACTTCCGAGGTTATAATGGCACCCGACATACCAGACCGAACCAGACTGTACTAGACGTTGCTCGCAGACGTAGACACCATGGGCCGATATCATTCGGCCCGTTTTGCATCCTCTGTTTCGAATGCTCTGGCAACGTTTGTTTGTCCTTGATCATTTGTCTTGCCGCCGTTGTTGCACACCTGCCATGCCCGATGGGCACCCTGTCGTATCGTTGCCGGGGTACACCGGGCTGGCCGAAACCAAGCTCCAATCCAGCCTGAACTGAATTCAACGCCTTTATGTCAAAAACCCTAGCGCGCAAGCCCATCGAAATCAAGATCTCTACAGTGGTCGCCATTGTCGCGATCCTGCATGAAACCGAGCTGGCGATATTGAATGAAGCGCTCACTGAAATGACCGGTGGCAATGCCGACTATTTCGATAACGAATTTGCCGTCATCGATCTGAGTCCCATCGATCCCGCGCGACAGGTGCTGGACTGGACCGCATTGATTGCGCTGTTCAAGTCCTACCGGCTCAACCTGGTAGCGGTACGCCATGCAGCGGCTGCAATCGAGGCCGGCATCCAGGCCCACGGCCTGTCGATCGACGTGGTAAGCAGGAGCCGCGAGACCGCGGCGCCTGTGGAACCCGTGGCCGTGGCGGCACCGGTGCCTGCCCCCGGGGTGGTGACGGCACCGGCGGCGCCCGTCAACCCGGGCGCGATGATCATCGACACCCCGGTGCGCGCCGGCCAGCGTATCTATGCCCAGGGCTGCGACCTGATCGTCACGGCAGTGGTCAACAATGGCGCCGAATTGATTGCCGATGGCAGCATCCATATTTATGCGCCCCTGCGTGGACGGGCGCTGGCCGGCGCGCGCGGCCACGATGCCGCGCGCATTTTTTCACTGAGCATGGAAGCGGAACTGGTATCGATCGCCGGCATTTATCGTACCTTTGAAGATGGCTTGTCGCCAGGCGTTGCCGGTGGTCCGGCACAGGTCATCTTGTCCGGAGACCGCATCGAAGTCCTGTCATTGAGCGCTGCGGCATCTCGATGACAGATCGAATTTCACTTCAAGGAGTTTGTTTGTGGCAAAAATAATTGTCGTTACATCAGGCAAAGGTGGCGTAGGCAAAACCACGTCCAGCGCCAGCTTTGCATCGGGCCTGGCCATGCGCGGCCACAAGACTGCCGTGCTGGACTTTGACGTCGGCCTGCGCAATCTCGACCTGATCATGGGTTGCGAACGGCGCGTGGTCTATGACTTGATCAATGTGATTAACAAGGAAGCCACGCTGCACCAGGCACTGATCAAGGACAAGCACTGCGACAATCTGTTCGTGCTGCCGGCATCGCAGACCCGCGACAAGGATGCCTTGTCGGAAGACGGCGTCGAGCGCGTGCTCAAGGACCTGGCCAAGATGGATTTCGAATACATCGTCTGCGATTCGCCGGCCGGCATCGAGCGTGGCGCCGTGATGGCACTGACCTTTGCCGATGAAGCCATCATCGTCACCAATCCGGAAGTCTCGTCGGTACGGGATTCCGATCGCATCCTCGGCATCATCCAGGCCAAGTCGCGGCGTGCACAGACCGGTGAAGCGCCGGTCAAGGAACATTTGCTGATTACCCGCTACGTGCCAAAACGGGTCGACGCCGGCGAGATGCTGTCGTTTTCCGATGTCCAGGAAATCCTGCGCATTCCGGTGCTGGGCATCATTCCGGAATCGGAGTCGGTATTGCATGCTTCCAACCAAGGTAATCCCGCCATCCATATCGAAGGCAGCGATGTCTCGGAAGCCTACAAGGATGTGGTGTCCAGGTTCCTTGGCGAAGAAGTGCCGATGCGCTTCACCAGCTATGAAAAGCCGGGCCTGTTCCAGCGCATCTTCAAAGGAAAGTGACATGGCGCTTCTCTCGTTCCTGTTCAACACCAAGCCCAAATCCGCCAATGCGGCCAAGGAACGCTTGCAGATCATCATTGCGCGCGAGCGCAGTGGTCACGCGGGTCCGGACTTTCTGCCTGCGCTGCACAAGGAATTGATCGCCGTGATTTCGAAGTACACCAATGTGAACGCCGATGACATCAAGATTTCCCTCGACCGCCAGGGCAATCTTGAAGTACTCGACGTCAACGTCGTGTTGCCGGACGTGGTGGCACCACGTTGAAAGCGCGCGCCTGGCGCCAGCCAGGCCGGCGCTGCACTGGCGCCAATCCGGTTCTGGTGCAAACGGCTGACCCGTGCAGCCCGGCCAGTGTCCCGTCGCGCCACCAACCTGCAGGCTGCAACGCGTGATCGGCCTGCCGGATGACGCCGTGCTGCTCCATGGGGTCGATTTCACCAGTGCCCCCGGCAAGCGCAAGGGCATCACGATCGCCACCGGCACGCTCGATGCCGTAGGCGTGCTGACGCTGCTTGGCATGCAAACCCTGCATGACTTTGCCGAATTCTCCCGCTGGCTGGCATTGCCCGGCCCCTGGCTGGGTGGTTTCGACCTGCCGTTTTCACTGCCACGCGAACTGGTCGAGCAGTTGGGCTGGCCGACCAAATGGCAAGCCTTGATGACGCACTATGCGGCCATGACACGCCTGCAGGTGCGCAGTGAATTCAAGGCCTTTTGCGATGCACGTCCGGCGGGCAGCAAGTTTGCCCATCGCGCCACGGATGGGCCGGCAGCGTCGTCACCGTCGATGAAATGGGTCAACCCACCGGTGGCCTACATGCTGCATGCCGGCGTACCCTTGCTGATCGACGCCGGTGTCACGCTCTACGGCATGCATGCCGGCGACACGCAGCGGCTGGCATTCGAAGCCTACCCTGCCCTGGTGGCACGCAGCGTGACGCGCCAATCCTACAAAAGCGACGAGCGGCGCAAGCAAACGCCCGAGCGGCGCGCAGCGCGGGTGATGATTGTCGACGCGCTTGAACAGGGTTCCCACGCCTATGGCATTGGCCTGGCTGCCGGCCGCTGGCGCGACGCACTGCTTGACGACGGCAGTGGCGATCTGCTCGATGCCGTGCTGTGCGCAATCCTGGCGGCATGGGGCTGGCAACGGCGCACTGCCAATTTCGGCCTGCCCGCTTTCGATACGCTGGAAGGCTGGATCATCGGCGCCTGATCCTGCATAAAGTGCGGGTGGTTTTACACGATAGAATAATGCTGGAGCCAGCGTTGTCGACGCTGCGCGAATGGCCTGGCATACAACGGAAAGCACGCATGAGGCAATGGAGCAAGGCAGCACGGTGGAGCGCCGCCTGTGCAGGCGTGGTGGTATGCCTTTTGTTGTCGGCGCTGGGCGCTGTGCATTTTTATTTTACGCCGGCGCGCGTGACCGCTCTGCTGCAAACCAGACTGCAGGCCTTGAGCAAGCGTGACGTCGGCTTGGCCAGTGCCCGCATTGCATGGCTGCCCAGCCCCGGCCTGGCCATGCAGGATATGACGCTGGGCAATCCGGCCTGGGCGCGGGAAAAAAACCTGCTGCATGTGAGCTCCCTGAAACTGCAGCTTGCCTTGCTGCCCCTGCTTTCGGGACGCGTAGCCATCAATGCGGTTGCGCTCGACGGCGTGACGGTGAACCTGGAGCGCAACCAGGCCGGGCAGACCAGCTGGCAAGACCTGATGGCACAGCCTACAGGTCAGCAGAAAACGCCTGGGGAGGGCAGCGAGACCCAAGGCTCAGCGCGAAAATCCTCGTTCGAACCGCTTACCCTGACTGATTTGACACTGAGCAATGCACGCTTGAGCTATCGCAATACCGGCAGCATCGGCAGCACTGGCAGCACCGGCACGCGTGGCGCCGCCATTGACGGCAGTGCAGGCCATGCGGAGCGCAACAATGCCGTCGACAGCGTCGACGCCTGGCAAATCGAAACCTTGCGCGCCCGCTCGCAGACCGGCGGGCGCGCCCTGGACACTTCCGCGACCGTTTTGCACAATGGCCATCGCCTTGACGCCCATGTGCAGCTGGCCGATTTCTCGGCCATTGGCGAGCCAGGCGCGAGCACCACAGGCACGGTGCGCCTGGCGTGGGAGAAAGGCACATTGACACTCGACGGTGTGCTGCCGCTGGCAGTGCCGGCGGCATTGCAAGGCGCTGCAACACAGGCGGGCAGCGCCGTCAGCAGCACGCCAACGGCGTCCAGGCCTGCCGCCAGCGCGCCGGCTGCCTTGCCGGCAGCGCCAGGCAAGGCAGCCGGCACCGATCCAGCGGCTGCAGCGCCGATGGCTGCCGATGGAACAGGCATCGCCCTGCCAACCCGGGAAAACCGGCACAGCAGCAGCGCGGCTGCCCCCTCGTTCAAACTCGCACTTGATGCGGCATCGATGCGCCCCTTGCTGGGATTCGTCGACATCGACACCACTCCGGTTGCGCCAGTAAAACTGGCAGCGCAGCTGAGCATGCAGGGCGACTGGTTGCATGCGGCCAATATCCAGGCCAGCCTGGGCCAGCAAACCTTGTCGGGCGATCTCCTTTACTCACGCAGCGGAACGCGGCCGCAATTCAAGGCCAGTATCCACGGGCAGCGCATCGTCTGGGCACAGCTGACTGCCGACGCGGGCCGCGCCGCGCCGCCGCCAGTGCCCCCAGGTGAAGTCTTCTATGTGCATGACCTGGCCTGGAATGCCCTGGTTGCAATGAAACCGATGGATGGAACGCTAGCACTGCATCTGGATGCATTTCGCACCCGTTCGAATATCGATGTCAGCGATGTCAATGCCAGCATGCGTTTTGCCGGTGACCAGCTGGATATAGGGAGCTTCACGCTCAAGGCGTTTGGCGGCACCGCAGCCGGCCGGATGCAACTCGATGGCACGCGACAGACCGCACGGCTGGGCATCAAGACCGACGCCATTTCGCTGGGCCAGTGGGTGACCCAGAAAACCGGCAAAAATCTGTTTACCGGTGCGCCACTGGCGTTGACGGCGCAGATTACGGCTAGTGGTTCATCGATGAAAAAGTTGGCGGCATCCTTGACCGGCCCGGTGACAGTGCGGATCGGGCCGGCGCGCATCCTGTCGGAAAAAGCAGGCAATGCGGAAACCTTGCTGACCGGTGT
>JBPBPY010000391.1:0-7903 GCA_050954505.1 Janthinobacterium lividum | reverse complement strand
GGGTCGGCGATCTGTCCCGGCGTCGGTTCAGCCAGCCTGCCTTGCTTGCCCAGCTTGTTATTGAACGGCAAAGGCGTGTTCTTGATGGTGATGGCAACGCCGACGGCAATCGACAAACCGATGATCAGGCCGATGATCAAACCGAGAACCGTGCCGCCGTCCTGATGGCGGCCTGGATGAGGCGCGCCGTCTCTGCGCTGCACGCGCCCGGGCATCGGGGAGAAACGCCCTGCCAGCGCCGTGGCAATGGGACCATGCTTGCCGATGCCTGGTGCTGACTTGGTGCTGTTGCGGGGATTATTCATGCTTCGTTTGTTTCGTCATGCCCAATTTCAGTTGAAAGCGCGGCCACGCACATCTTACATGCGCGCCGGCGTGGAAACGCCAAGCAGGTTCAGGCCATTGTGCAGCACCTGGCGCGTGGCCACCATCAGTGCCAGCCTGGCCATTTTTGTCGGCACGTCATCGACCAGCACGCGTTCGGCATTGTAATAGCTGTGCAGCTCGCCGGCGAGGTCGCGCAAATAGAAGGCCACCTGGTGCGGGCCGAGTTCTTCCAGCGCCTTTTGCAAGGCGTCGGGATATTCGGCCAGTTTGGCCAGCAGCAGCACTTCGCGCGGCGCGGTCAGCGGCGCCAGGTCGACGCCTGCCAGTGTAGCGGTATCGCCGCCCCACTGGTTGAGCACCGAACAGATGCGCGCAAACGCATACTGCACGTAATACACCGGGTTTTCATCGGACTGCGCCAGTGCCAGGTCGACATCGAAAACGAATTCCGAATCGGCCTTGCGCGAGATGAGGAAAAAGCGCACCGCGTCACGGCCGCGCACCAGGTCGCCGGCGGCGCGGGTGACGGTGCCGGCTTCATCGACAGCGTCGCTGCCGGCCGACCATTCGATGAGGTCGCGCAGCGTGACATAGGAACCGGCACGCTTGGAAATCTTGACTTCTTCGCCCCCTTTCATGACGGTGACCATCTTGTGCAGCACATAGTCGGGATAGCCTTGCGGGATGCCGATGTCGAGCGCCTGCAGGCCGGCGCGCACGCGCGCGATGGTGCCATGATGGTCGCTGCCCTGGACATTGATGACCTGGCCAAAACCGCGTTCGAACTTGGTGACATGGTAGGCAACGTCGGGCACGAAATAGGTGAAGGTGCCGTCGGACTTCTTCATCACCCGGTCCTTGTCGTCGCCATAGTCGGTGGTGCGCAGCCACAGCGCGCCATCCTGCTCGTAGGTCTTACCGGCGGCCGTTAAAGCGGCGACGGTGGCGGCAACCCGGCCGTCGGCATACAGCGACGATTCGAGATAGTAATTATCGAAACGCACGCCGAAGGCCAGCAGATCGAGATCCTGTTCGCGCCGGAGGTAGGCGACGGCAAACAGGCGCATCGAGTCGAGGTCGTCGACCTTGCCGCTGGCGGTGACGGGCTGGCCATCGCTGGCCGCAACGGTTTTGCCGGCCAGGAAATCAGCGGCGATATCGGCGATGTAATCGCCGTTGTAGGCATTTTCCGGCCACTGCGCATCGCCCGGCTTCAAGCCGCGCGCGCGCAGCTGCACCGAGTTGGCCAGCGTGGCGATCTGCACGCCGGCGTCGTTGTAATAGAACTCGCGGGTAACGGCATAACCCTGGGCGGCAAACAGTGCCGACATGGCGTCGCCCAGCGCACCCTGGCGGCCATGGCCGACATGCAGCGGGCCGGTCGGGTTGGCGGACACAAACTCCACCAGGACCTTGCGGCCGGCGCCGGCCTTGCTCTGGCCAAATGCTGCGCCCTGTTCGAAGATGGTATTGACCACCGCCTGGCGCGCAGCGGCAGACAGACGGATGTTGATGAAGCCCGGACCGGCGATCTCGACACTGTCGATCAATTCTGCCCGGCCCGGGGCGGCCATGACGGCGGCGACCACGGCCTGGGCCAGTTCACGCGGATTTTTCTTGAGCGGCTTGGCCAGTTGCATGGCGATGTTGCAGGCAGCGTCGCCGTGGGCGGTGTCGCGCGGGCGCTCCAAAGAGATGACTGGCGCGCTTGGCGCGGCAGTCCCGGCAGTCCCGGCAGCGGCGAGGATGGGTGCCAATGCGGCGTCGAACAAGCCGATGATCTGTTGTTTTTGTTGCACTAGCATGGGTGATATCGTCGTGAAAATGGCTGGCAAATGGAAGGCGCTGGCGCCAGCGTTGCAAGGACCACGCGGCTACGCTGGGCAGGCGATGCGGTACGGCATCACAGCCTGTGCCTCATTATACTGACCCCTCCGGGCAATAGGTATGCAGGAAGCCGGCCAGGTCGAATTCGCCCGGATGCCACGGTGTGCTGGCCAGGCGTTCGGTGACGATGTGGATATAGGTATCGGCTTCGATCTGCTGGCCGTCTTCCAGCGTGGCGATGACGGTGTCACGGCGGTACTCGCTGCCTTCGAAGCGGTCCAGCCGCAGCAGGTCGGCATCATCGAGATCGTGGTACAGCACGCCATCGACGCTGGAGCCTGGCAGCAGCACCATGCCGGGATATTTTTCCCCATGAACGGCAAAGCGGCCGTGTTCCTTGACGTGGGCGTTCGAGGCGCGGTAGCTGCCGCGCACGACGTTTTGCCAGACCCTGGGGAACATCAGCGAACCGTAGGTGAATACCGTTGTTGTCATCGTTGCGTGCCGGGGAGTCGATCGATGGGTTCGAGTGTAACGCTTTCGTTTTGCTTTTGTTTTGCTTTGTTGTTCGTTTGTCTTCCGATTGTTTTCCGATTGTTTTCCGACGGTTTTCCGATTGTTTTCCGATGGTTCTCCGATGGTTCTCCGATTGTCATCCGTCCGATTGCCCTTGTCGATTCACTTCCCTGGCGACGGCCGTGTTGTCAGTCTTGCCGCCGGCGCGCCAAGCGCGTTAGGATGGAAGTTTTGGGGAAAGCCATGCCACGGTTTGCTGCCAACCTGTCGTTGATGTTCAATGAAGTTCCCTACCTCGATCGCTTCGAAGCCGCAGCCAAAGCAGGCTTCAAGGCAGTCGAATCGCAATTCCCCTACGACTATCCGGCGCAGGAAATCGCCAGCCGGCTGCAACGATACGGCCTGGAAAACATCCTCTTCAACCTGCCGCCTGGCGACTTTGCCGCCGGTGAGCGCGGGCTTGCCATCCTGCCGGGCCGTGAAGCGGACTTTCGCGCCGCAGTCGAACGCGCCATCGACTATGCCAATGCCTGTGGCACCAGGATGCTGCATGTCATGGCCGGCATCCTGCCGGCCCAGGCCGACCCGGGTCCCTACCTGACGACATTCCTGGAGAACCTGCGTTTTGCCGCCGAGGCCATGGCGGCGCATGGCTTGACGGCGCTGATCGAACCGATCAATGTGCGCGACATTCCCGGCTATCTGCTCAACACCCAGGCCCAGGCGCAGACCATTTGCGTGGAAGTCGGTGCGCCGAACCTGAAGATCATGATGGATTTCTATCATTGCCAGATCGTCGAGGGTGACCTGGCAACCCGCCTGCGCCAGCATTATCCCTTCATCGGGCATGTCCAGCTGGCCGGGGCCCCGGGGCGCCATGAGCCGGACCGCGGTGAAATCAATTATCCGTATTTGTTCGGGGTGCTCGATGAACTGGGCTACGACGGCTGGATCGGCTGCGAATATCGTCCGGCCGGGTCGACGCTCGAGGGTCTGGGCTGGATGCCCGCCGGTGCGCTGCAGGCAAATGGCCGGTTGTAAAGAACAGGCGGTGAGGGCTGGCCGTGCGCGCCCTCAACTGCGCAGCATGGAGCGCCGGGCGCAACGGTAGCAATAGATGCAAATGCTGTTGCGGAACATGCGCATCCAGAACGGCCGCTTGATGCGACGCGTTTCATCGGAACCGCATTTTGGGCAGGTCTTGCTCATGGTCTTGGGCTCGCTTGGTGGTTTTGATTCCCGTAAGGTTGAAGAGTTTGGCTGTCGTCCGCGCAGGTTGACTGCCTGTGGCTGAATCGGACCGCTCCAAGGAATCGATTCTATGGATCAACCCAAAGAGCAACGCAATGGATCGACTCGAACGATCGATTCAAGGGTGACTTCACTACAGCACTGCAAACCGTCGCTGCACCAACTGCCGTGACGCAGCACTGCCACGCCGGCTTACATTGCCGGCCTCGGCCACACATGAAGCTGGAGATCTCGAACAATTGTAATGCCGGATGCATGCCACTGCAGTGGCCGTGGTACTCACATCAAGCAAACGGCCGGCAAATCTCCAGTACATGCGCCCCAGCGCAATGGGCTCAGGACTTCTGGAACAGGCGGGCAAAAAAACCTGCCGGTTTGGCTGGCAAGTGTTGGGCTTGCGGGCCATCGTAATCGAGCAGCAGCACGCGGTTTTCCAGCGTTTTGATGACGCGGTCCTTTTCTTCCAGCCGGCTGCGCAGCTCGGTGGTGACCTCGTCCTTGACCTTGCGCAGCGTGGCTTCGATTTCCAGGATGTGCTGCAACGACTTGATCTTTTCTTCCAGAATCACGACTTGCACCCGCTCGTCGTTATTGGCATGCGCCTTGGGAAGGGGTCGCGGCGCATTGTCCCAGCGGTCCACCAAGTCGCCAAAATCATCGACTTCGCTGCCAGCCGCATCTTGGACCGACGCACGCGCACCGCTTTCTTCCATGTGCAGGCTGCCGTAGGCGCGCAGCAGTTCAGCGGTGTCGATAGTGGCGCCGCCATCGGCGTTGACGGTTTTGCTGAGCCGGCCGGCGTCGATGTCGCGGTACAAGGTGCGGCGCGAACGGCGCACCAGCTTGGCCGCTTCGGTGATGGTTACAAATGCCATGGCGTAGTGAAGTCGATGAATGGACGGAAGCCCGTGCCGCAGCGATCATTGTGCCGCTGCCAGCACTGCCAGTGACGCCATTTTAACCGATGCGTTTGATGCGATGCCGCATGACCACCGTATCGGCAAAACACGCCCATTCGAATTCTTCCCGGTACACCGCCCCGCCATGTTCGATGAAATCATGCACCGGACCGCAACAATCCGGGCAATCGATGGTTTGCATGGCCTCGGCCATCATGGCCGCGAGTTGATGCAGATCGATTGCCACGACACTGTATTTATTCATGAAAGTCCCCAACTGATTATTTGAGCATGTAACGAACATCGGGGCGTTTGCGGCCAGTGCAAGTCGTCGAAATCAATCTTGGCGCGATTGGCCTGCCCGGCCCGGCTTGGTTCGGCTCGCGCTGTCGTAGCGTGCCGTGCCGTACTGACGTACCCTACTGACCAATTGTACTGGCGCGCTGTATCAGCGTGCTGCGCCGGCGCGCTTCGCTGTGTGCGTTGTCTGCGTGCGTTGTCTGCATGCTGTGCCCGCGTACTGTATCAGCGTCCCTTGCCAGGGCGCCCTGCCAGCGCGCTTTTCCGGCAGGCTGTGGCCGTGCGCGGTAAACTGAGTCATCCATTCATAGCGAGCGCCATCATGCAAGAGCAGGACTATATTCTGACCGAACCGCCCGAGCCGGTCACCGACACCCCGTGGATCGACCTGCGCAATGTCGCCGAAGCCGAAACCTGGATCGAAGACCACAACCGCAACCTGCAACGCTACGCCTTGAAAGCCGGCGCCACCGGTTATGGCGTGCGCTTCAACCTGGAACATGGCGGCGACATCACCATGCACACCAACCAGGATGGCGACATCCTGCTCGATGTCTCGCCGGAAGCGGATTGGATCGCGCCGCTGATCACTGCCGCCACCCGCGTACCGGCGCCGGCAGCGCGCATCTGGCTGCTGCCGGGCGACACCCTGACCCAGCTGATCCTCGGCCTCAACAGCATGATCGCCACCAGCCGCACGGTGCTGGGTCATGAATTCAGGACGCGCAAGTGGCGTTGAGCTGATAGACTGGTCCGCAGGTTTTTCCTCCGTGTTCGCACTGTCAAGGAAGGCGCCTCATGGACCAGCATTGCCATCACCGTTATGCGCATGTCATCGGCAGCCATACCTGGCAATTCCGCGACCTCAAGGATTTGCTGGCCAAGGCCACGCCGGAGCGTTCAGGCGACCGCCTGGCCGGCCTGATTGCCGGCAGCGCCATCGAACGGGTGGCAGCCCAGATGGCGCTGGCCGAGCTGCCCCTGACAGTGTTCCTCAACGATCTCGTCATCCCTTATGAAAGCGATGAAGTCACGCGGCTGATAATCGATGGGCATGATGCGCTGGCGTTTGCACCGCTTGCCCACCTGAGCGTGGGCGACTTTCGCAACTGGCTGCTGTCCGACCAGGCCGATGAAACCATGCTGGCGTCGGTTGCGCCCGGCATCACCCCCGAGATGGCCGCTGCGGTTTCAAAGATCATGCGCGTGCAGGACCTGGTGACGGTGGCGCGCAAGTGCCGCGTGGTGACCCGTTTTCGCAACACCATCGGCCTGGCCGGCAGGCTGTCGACGCGCCTGCAGCCCAACCACCCCACCGACGATGAAAAAGGCATTGCCGCCAGCATCCTCGACGGCCTGCTGTACGGCAGCGGCGACGCCGTCATCGGCATCAATCCCGCCACCGACGATGTGCCGCAGGTCGTGCGCCTGCTGCACATGCTTGATGAAATCATCAGCCGCCATGCCATTCCGACCCAGTCCTGCGTGCTCACGCATGTGACCAACACCATGGCGGCGATCGAACGTGGTGCGCCAGTGGACCTGGTGTTCCAGTCGATTGCCGGCACCGAGGCGGCCAACCGCAGCTTTGGCATCGATCTGGCGCTGCTGGGGGAGGCACATGCAGCGGCGCGCTCGCTTGCGCGCGGCAGTGTCGGCGACAACGTCATGTATTTCGAAACCGGGCAAGGCAGCGCGCTGTCGGCCAATGCCCATCATGGCGTCGACCAGCAGACTTGCGAGGCGCGCGCCTATGCGGTGGCGCGCAAGTTCGCGCCGCTGCTGGTCAATTCCGTGGTGGGCTTCATCGGACCGGAATACCTGTATGACGGCAAGCAGATCATGCGCGCCGGCCTGGAAGACCACTTTTGCGCCAAGCTGCTGGGCCTGCCGATGGGCTGCGATGTCTGCTACACCAACCACGCCCAGGCTGACCAGGATGACATGGATACGCTGCTGACCATGATGGGGGCCGCAGGCTGCAGCTTCATCATGGGCATTCCCGGTTCCGACGACATCATGCTCAATTACCAGACCACCTCGTTTCATGACGCCTTGTATGCGCGCCGCGTGCTCGGTCTGCAGCCGGCGCCCGAGTTTGCCGACTGGCTGCGCAGCATGGCAATCTTCACCAGTGCCGAAACCGCCACGCTCGCCGAAACCCTGCCGGCACCGTTCGCATCGGCCTTGCTGCGGCTGGAGGCGCCGTGATGACTCACACCCTTCATTGAGGAAACCATCATGAGCGCGCCCAAACCTGCAGTGGTCGGCAATCCGTGGGTAACGCTGCGCCGCTTTACCGACGCACGCATCGCGCTGGGCCGCACCGGCATCTGCCAGCCTACCTCGGCACAGCTGGCATTCCAGCTCGACCATGCACGGGCGCGCGATGCAGTGCACCGGCATTTCAATACCACCGAACAGCTGCAGGTCTTCCAACGCCAGCCGGAGCTGGAACAACTGGACTGGCTAGCGCTGGCCAGTGCCGCGCCGACACGCGAAGTGTATCTGCAGCGTCCCGACCTGGGACGCAGGCTCGATGATGTTTCGCGGCAGATGCTTCTGGATCTGCGTGCCGGCGGGTTGGAAAAGCAGCCGGGGCTTGAGGCGGTTGATGGCGGGATGAATGGCGATGACGATGCGGGTGCCAACGTAAATGCTGATGTGAATGGCGGCACTAAAGCTGATGCTGGTGCTGATGCTGATGCTGATGCTGGTGCTGATGCTGGTGCTGATGCTGATGCTGGTGCTGGTGCTGGTGCTGGTGCTGGTGCTGGTGCTGG
>JBPBPY010000359.1:0-7929 GCA_050954505.1 Janthinobacterium lividum | reverse complement strand
ATGGATCTGATTCTCGCGCTAAAAGCCATCATCATGGGTATCGTCGAAGGTTTGACGGAGTTCCTGCCCATTTCTTCGACCGGACACCTGATCCTGGCCGGCAGTTTGCTCGACTTCACCGGCGACAAGGTGAAAGTATTTGAAATCGCCATCCAGGCCGGCGCCATGCTCTCGGTCTGCTGGGAATTCCGTACCCGCATCGGCGTGGTATTGACTAACATGTTTACCGAACCGCGTTCACGCAAGTTCGCCATCAACGTCATCATTGCCTTCCTGCCGGCAGCGATTCTGGGCGTGCTGTTTTCCAAGGCGATCAAGGCGCATCTGTTTGCACCGGTGCCGGTGGCGCTGGCGTTCATCATCGGCGGCGTCATCATCCTGTGGCTGGAGCGCCGCCTGCGCAACAATCCGCGCGCCGCACGGGTGGAAACCATCGATGAAATGAGCATGGTCGACGCCTTCAAGGTCGGCTGCGCCCAGGCGTTTGCGCTGGTGCCGGGCACCAGCCGTTCAGGCGCCAGCATCATCGGCGGCATGCTGTTCGGCCTTTCGCGCAAGGCGGCCACCGAATTTTCGTTTTTCCTGGCCATTCCAACGCTGTTCGGCGCCACCTTCTATTCCATCTACAAGGAGCGCGCCATCCTGTCGATGGCCGACTTGCCGCTGTTTGCCATCGGCGGCCTGGCGGCGTTCATTTCGGCGTTCTTTTGCGTGAGGTGGCTGCTGCGCTACATCAGCACCCATGACTTCACCATGTTTGCCTGGTACCGTATCGTGTTTGGCCTGTTCATCCTGGTCAGCGCCCATTACGGCTGGGTCGTCTGGGCCGATTGAGATGAACGCGCGTCAAGACCTCGACGCCCGCGCGCTGCAGATCCTCGAAAGCGTCTTTGGCTATGCCTCGTTTCGCGGCCAGCAGGGCGAAATCGTCGATGTGGTTGCGCAAGGTGGCGACGCGCTGGTGCTCATGCCCACCGGCGGGGGCAAGTCCCTGTGCTACCAGATTCCGGCGCTGCTGCGCGACGGCGTCGGCATCGTGGTCTCGCCCCTGATTGCGCTGATGCAGGACCAGGTCGATGCGCTGGCTGAAGTCGGCGTGCGTGCCGCCTTCCTCAATTCCACCCAGACTTACGAAGAAGCCAGCAAGATCGAGCGGCGCATGCGCAGCGGCGATATCGACCTGGTGTACGTGGCGCCCGAGCGGCTGATGACGCCGCGCTGTCTCGACCTGCTGGAAGCCTCGAAGATTGCCCTGTTCGCCATCGACGAAGCCCATTGCGTTTCGCAGTGGGGCCATGACTTCCGGCCCGAGTACATCAAGCTGTCGGTGCTGCACGAGCGCTTTCCGAATGTGCCGCGCATTGCGCTGACCGCCACCGCCGACCAGCAGACGCGCGACGAAATCATCAAGCGCTTGCAGCTGGAAGACGCGCGCCAGTTCGTCTCGTCGTTCGATCGCCCCAACATCCGTTACCAGATCGTCGAAAAGGCCAACGGCCGCAAGCAGCTGCTCGACTTCATCCAGGCCGAACATGCCGGCGATGCCGGCATTGTCTATTGCCTCTCGCGCAAGAAGGTTGAAGAAACCGCCGCCTTCCTGAATGAAAACGGCATTCCGGCGCTGGCCTACCACGCCGGCATGGAGCTGGCCACGCGCACCAGGAACCAGGCCCGCTTCCTGCGCGAAGAGGGCGTGGTGATGACCGCCACGATTGCTTTCGGCATGGGCATCGACAAACCCGATGTGCGGTTTGTCTGCCATCTCGACCTGCCCAAGAGCATCGAAGGCTATTACCAGGAGACCGGCCGCGCCGGGCGTGATGGCGGTCCCGCCGACGCCTGGATGGCGTATGGCCTGCAGGACGTGGTGCAGCAGCGCCGCATGATCGACGAGTCCGATGCCGATGAAACCTTCAAGCGTGTGCAGGGCGTCAAGCTCGATGCCATGCTGGGTCTGTGCGAGACATTGAGCTGCCGGCGCGTGCGGCTGCTGAATTATTTTGGCCAGGAAGCCACGCCCTGCGGCAATTGCGATACCTGCCTGTCGCCGCCGGTCTCGTTCGATGCCACGGTGGCGGTGCAAAAACTGCTCTCGGCAGTCTACCGGGTCGGCCAGCGCTTCGGCGCCGGCCACGTTCTCGACGTCCTGCGTGGCATCGATTCGGAAAAGGTCAGGCAATGGAAGCATGACGATTTGTCGACCTTTGGCATCGGCTCGGAATTGGGCGAAGCCGAATGGCGCGCAATTCTGCGCCAGTCGATCGCGCTGGGTTTGCTGAGCGTCGACCATGAAGCCTACAGTGCGCTCAAACTCACCGACCTGGCCAAGCCGGTGCTGCGCGGCGAACGTGCGGTGCAACTGCGCCAGTACCAGAAACCGGTCAAGCAGCGGCGAAGCAGCGGGGCATCGAAATCCACCGGCTTTGTCGAAAGCGGCTTGTCGGCCGACGAGCAGACGATTTTCGATCGCCTGCGCTGGTGGCGCGTGGAGACGGCACGCAAACACAATGTGCCGGCGTATGTCATCTTCCACGACGCCACCATGCGTGAAATCGCCAAGGCCAAACCGGGCTCCATCGATGACTTGCGCGGTGTCTCCGGCGTCGGTGAAAAAAAGCTGGAAACCTATGGCGAGGAAATCATTGCATTGATTGCCGAGCTGGGTTTGTAGGCACGCATCCAGGCAAAGGGCGGCATGGCAGCGCCTGGTTTTGCTCCTGCTCGCGGACCATGCAATGTGCCAGCGCCTCGGCCGGGACATAGGCGCCATGGCGGTGAACGAGTCGCAGCGCCAGTTTGCGTACCCGCCTGGCGCTGTCGTGCAGCGCCAATTCCGCGATCACATCCTTGTCTTCCGAGGCGATGCGCATCCACCCCTTGTACGCTTCATGGCGCAGCAGGGCACAGCGGCTGGAACAGAAGTGGCGAATCACTGGCAGGTCGCGGCGGTCGCGCAGCGCAGCCAGCGAAAGCAAGGCGGTGCGCAATTGCATAGCGCTGGATTCGGGCTCGGCGAGCAGCTGGCGCAAATGCTGGCGCACATCGATTCCCTGCAGCCGCAGGAAGGCAATGGCCAGGTCGCGCACATGGGCGTCGCCATCTTCCAGGCAAGCCCAGGCCGTGGCCAGGGCCAACTGGGGCTCGGCGCGTGCCAGCAGGCTTTGCGCCGCAATCACTCTCACGGGCGCGAACGCCGATGCCAGCATGCGATGCAGACAGGACACCCCGGCGCTGCCGCCCAGTTTTTCAGCGCAACGCGCGCCGTCCATTGCCACCACGATGTCGCGCGCGGCCAGGCTTGCTTCGACCAGCGCCGCCGGGTCGAGCAAACCCTGGTTTTTCAGCAAACGCCATGCAGCGCGGGCCAGGCGGTGGTCAAGGCCGGCTGCCGCGCGGCGCAGCGCGCTTGGCGAAACCAGTTCGGTGTACCGGGTGTAAAACCTGGCCATCCAGGCCGCATGATCATGGCGCGTGCTGGCGCCAAGGGATTCGACCGCCGGCAGGATGGCAATGAAGTAGCTGGGCGGCAGCCGTTCCAGCAACGCCAGCATGGCGCTGCCAGCCGCCAGGCTCACCTCGGGAACCCAGTCATTGATGCGCCTGGCCAGGTCAGGCAACAGGGCGGGGTTGGCACTGGCCAGGCTGCGGTAGACCGCGGCTTCGCGCAGGTAGCCATTGGCGCTGGACATGGCCTGGCGCAGCAACTCGACGCTGGCCGGGCCGTCGGGCACGGTGCCAAGTGCCGCGATGGCTTGCGGCAGCAGCAGCCAATTTGCGCCCAGTTCAACCAGTGGCGGGGGCAACGAGGGCCGACCTGAGGCGCTGCCGTGATGGATGAAGCGCGCCAGGGCGAGCAGCGGCTTGGGGGTATGACGCCATGGAAGCAGCAGCCGTTTTGCGCGCATCATGCCAAACTCCTCGCAGGTTGTCGACACCTCAAGTCATGATCGAATCATGACTTTTGGTTGTATTGTACATCAGACAACTGCAATAGCGTTCGCGGCAGGTAAATTATCGTCAGCCAGGCCGAAGCGTCCAGGACTGCCGGGCAGTGGTCCTACAGCGGCTTTTTTTCGAACACCAGATCCCAGACGCCGTGGCCCAGGCGCAGGCCGCGATTTTCGAACTTGGTCAACGGCCGGTAGGCAGGTTGCGGTGCGTAGCCTGAAGCAGTATTGCGCAGCAGCGGCTCGGCCGACAAGACGTCCAGCATTTGCCCGGCATAGTCTTCCCAGTCGGTGGCGCAGTGGATCACGCTGCCGGGTGCCAGCCGCGAGGCCATCAATGCCACCAGAGGCGGCTGGATCAGCCGGCGCTTGTTGTGCCGGGCCTTGTGCCAGGGATCGGGAAAAAATACATGGATGCCTGCCAGCGTTGCCGGTGCGATCATATGGGTCAGTACTTCGACGGCGTCATGCTGCACCAGGCGCAGATTGCCAAGCTGCTGTTCACCGATCAGCTTGAGCAGGCTGCCAACGCCCGGGGTATGCACCTCCACGCCAATGAAATTTTTCTCCGGCATGGTCGCGGCGATCTTCGCGCTGGTCTCGCCCATGCCGAAACCGATTTCCAGGATGGTGGGGGCCACGCGGCCAAAGGCTGCCGGCACATCGAGGTACTGCTTTTCATAAGGCAGGCAGTACTGCGGCGCCAGCGTTTCGATGGCCCGTGCCTGGGCGGTCGACAAGCGCCCTGCACGGGTGACAAAACTGCGGATGCGGCGGTCTTGAGGATCGTAGAACATGGCCTTGCGCGGCACTTCGGGTGGGGTATTTTCAGACATGCCTGGACGGGTTTCTTGGGGACTGGCGCATTTTACGCGGGTTTGCCGGCAGCGAGCAAAAGCGCTGGCGCGGCTGGCAGTGCAGCCGCTACAGCCAATGCAGCCAATGCTGCCGATGCAGCCGATGCAGCCGACACCGTGCCGCACCCATTGTGCTGCGACACCATAGGCCAGCAAACATTCCGGGGACGGGCCCGGCCAGCGCGCTACCGATCAGTGTGTTACACATCAGCGTGTTAGAGATCAGCGCGTTAGAGATCACGATACCGGGCTCGCCGGCGGCAAGCCCACCTCGCACTGAAAGGCAGTATGACCGCCGTCAGAGCGGTTTAGTTTGCCAAGCAAAGCCGCTCTCCTATAGACTTTGAATTTGCCCGCAAGTATGTCTCGGGTTTGCCCAACGACTTTGGATTCACCGCCCTTGAATACTCAACCGCATGACCCGCAGATCGATTTTGTCCCCAGCTATCTGTTGCAGCAGCGTGCACTCACACGAGCCCAGGCACCGCTGGTAAGCTGCGTTATTCCCGCCTATAACGAGGGCAGCAACATCGTTCCCATGCTGCGCGCCCTGCATCGCCTGTTGTCGCAGCATGGCTACCGGCATCACCTGATCGTGGTTGACGATGGCAGCAGCGACGACACCATCGAGCGGGTCATGACCGAAGCCACCAGCCTGCCCTTGACGCTGATCCAGCTGTCGCGCAACTTCGGCAAGGAGCTGGCGCTGACTGCGGGCATCGACCACGCCGACGGCGATGTGGCGGTGTTGATCGACGCCGACTTCCAGCACCCGCCCGAGATGGTGCCGGAATTCCTGCTGCAATGGAAAAATGGCTATGACATGGTGTATGGCATCCGCGCCGACCGAGTTGATGAAACACCGTTCAAGCGCTGGTCCACGCGCATGTTCTACAAACTGCTCAACCTCGGTGCGCACCAGCCGATTCCGGAAAACACGCAAGACTTCCGCGTGCTGGACCGCTGCATTGTCGAGGCACTGCGCGCCATGCCCGAACGTAACCGGTTCATGAAAGGCCTCTACAGCTGGGTGGGCTTTACCCGCCTGGGCGTGGTGACCCGCACCGACTCCCGGCGCGAAGGGCAGAGCAGCTTCAATGCCTGGCGTCTGCTGCGCCTGGCCGCTACCGGCCTGACGGCATTTTCCAACGTCCCGCTGCGCATCTGGACCCTGGTCGGTGGCGTGGTGTCGATGAGTGCGATTGTGTATGCACTCTATATCATTCTCGACACCATGATCAACGGCAATCCGGAGCGTGGCTGGCCCACCATCGTGGTTGGCGTGATGTTCCTTGGCGGTGTGCAGCTGCTGTCGATCGGCATTCTCGGGGAATACATGGGACGTATCTATGACGAGGTTAAGCGCCGGCCGTCGTATTTCGTCAGCCGCAAGGTCACCATGGCAGCCAAGGTCGACCTGTTCGATGACGCAAAACCATGAAGACCCTGACCCTGTGCGCGGATGACTTTGCCCAATCGCCAGCCATCAGTGCCAGCATTCTCGACTTGCTGGCTGCCGGACGGCTGTCAGCCACCAGCGTGTTTTCCTTGTCGCCGTACTGGCGCGAAGGCGCCACCGCGCTGGCCAGGCATGGCGGCAATGCCGATATCGGCCTGCACTTCAATCTCAGCCACCGCTTCGGCGCTGCTGCCGCCGACTCACCGGCCGATGGCGCGCTGGCACCGCGCCCACTGTCGTACTGGCTCTTGCGCAGCCAGCTCCAGCGCCTTTCATGGGATGAACTGTATGACGAGATGATGTTCCAGATCGATGCATTTGCCGACGCCATGGGCCGGCTGCCCGACTTCATCGATGGCCATCAGCATGTGCATGCATTCCCCCTGATCCGCAATGTGCTGACCGAAGTGATCCGCCAGCGCTGGCGCGTCAATGAAGAGCCCTATGTGCGCGCGCCGGACCGGCTCATGCATGCCGGCGACGATGCATTCAAGGCACGGGTGCTGCGGTTTGCCTGCCGTGATTTTTCCTGGCATCTGGAGCTGTGCGGCATCGACTATCCACGCTGGTTCGGCGGTTTTTATTCGCTTGCTGCCAGCGTCGACTATGGCGTCTTGATGCAGGCCTGGCTGGCCGCTTATCCCGATGGCAGCCTGCTGATGTGCCATCCGGGCGCCGCCGTCGGCCTGGATTCGCAGCAGGCCGATGACCCGATTGCCGCTGCGCGCGCCAATGAGGCGGCTTATCTTGGCAGTGCGGCGTTCAAGACGCAACTCGATGCGCTGGGCATTCAGCTCGGACGATTTGCGCGCAGCTGAGTTGCGGGTCGATTGCAGCTGATTTGAAGCCAGCATGCGCGGCATCGTTGCAGCAGCCGGCGCATGCGCAGGCTTGTGTTTGCATGGCGTCCAGGTACGCCGGCGCCGTCTACTGAATTGTGCAGCGTGACGGCGCCTTGGGCGTAATGTAGGCCCAGCGGATCGTGTTGTGAGGATGTGGATCGTTCTTCAGGCTGCCAACGGCCCATGGCAGCGTGAATTCACCGCGCTCGTCGGCATTGGCCCGCAGCGTTTCGAACTCGGGATATTCACCCGGTGGCAGGAACGGTTCCGCACTGCGGTCTTCGAGCAGCATGGCGCCGCAGTCATGCAGCTGCGCAGGGCTGACCCAGGGAGAAATGCGGTGGATGCCAAACATCAGCACCGCCAGCCGATGGCGGGTATTGGCAATCATGTTGCCACCGATCCAAAGGTCGGAGACCACAATGCGCAGCGGCGCGCTGGTATGCGCCTGCCAGGCCTTTTCGGTTTCACTGGCCAGCAATTGACCGGGAAAATTGGCGCGGGTGCGGTGCTGGTAATGTTCCGAGATCACCGATTTTCCCAGGATCAGTCCCAGCGTCAGGACCGTTTGCAACACCACGGTTGCCAGCAGCATGGCGCGCAGCACAAAGCGGTCGTCGGTGCGCCGCACCAGCATCATCGCCAGCATGCCGGAAAACAGGAAGACATTGGCGCCCCAGCGCGATTCCAGGTCGGTATGCGACACCAGGCTGAAAGCCAGGGTCAGCAGCAAGGGCATGATGGCGCCCAGCCAGATGAACAGGCGGTCGCGCGCGGCCAGAGCAGGAAGCAGCTCGATTGGTGCCGCCGATGCCAATGCGCTG
>JBPBPY010000366.1:0-7974 GCA_050954505.1 Janthinobacterium lividum | reverse complement strand
TGTCGTCCCGCTTTCCGGATCAAGGGTGAGCAATCTGATCTACCCGGGCTGCGGCGTGGACGGCGTTGCCGCCATGCCCGCCGTGGTCCGGGCAGATCAGCGTTGCGCTTGAGTGGAATCCAGGGAGAAAGTAGTTCCTTTTCCGAGCCAGATTTCGATTTGCCCTGCCATGCAGCCGGGCCGATCCAGTCCTGACAGCGCAAGCCGGTCCAGGGCCGGCTGCGTGACGGACATGGTAATGACTGACATTCCAGCGATCAACCGGGCTGGAAAACGTCCTCGAACAGTTTTCGTACCTGGGCCACCTGCAGGGAAACCTTGGCCTTGTCGACACGTGCCCGTTCTTCGCCGCGCAGGCGGCTCTGATGCTGCAGGCGCCGCAACAGACGGTAGGCATCGGCTACATGGACTGCCAGTTGCGCATCGATGAGACCGAGCGCGCCGCACATCTTCAGCAGTGCGATGTTGCCAATGTCGCCGGTCAGCTCCACATACTGGCTGGCATGGCGCAGCACCAGGTACTGGACGATGAATTCGATATCGATCATGCCGCCAGGGTCTTGCTTGAGATCGAACAGCGCACTGCGGTTCGGGAAGGCGGCATATAATTTTTTGCGCATTGCCAGCACATCGGCGCGCAGCTTGTTGCTTACCACTTCGCGATCGCGTGGCAAGGACAGCACGTCGACCCGCAGCGCTTCGAATTGCGCGCCTACCAGGACGTCGCCGGCGCAAAAGCGCGCGCGGGTCAGGGCCTGATGTTCCCAGGCCCAGGCCGAGCGCGTCTGGTATTTTTCAAACGACGTGATCGACGTCACCAGCAAGCCGCTGGCGCCGTCGGGCCGCAGGGCGATGTCGACGTCGAACAGCACCCCGGCCGGGGTATGGCTGGTCATCCAGGTGATGAACCGCTGCGCCATGCGCGAGTAATTGGCCTGTGCATCGGGATGCTCGTCGTCGTACAGGAAAATCACATCCAGGTCGGAGGCATAACCCAGTTCCTTGCCGCCGAGCTTGCCATAGGCGATCACGGCAAATTGCGGCGCTTCGCAATGGCGGTCGCGCACCGTGGCCCAGACGGCGCGCACGGTTGCGCCAACCAGCACATCCGCCAAGGAGGACAAATGGTCGGCCAGGCGCTCCAGCGTCAGCTCGCCCTCCAGGTCCTGGGCCAGCAGGCGCAGCAACTGGGCGTGATGCTGCTCGCGCAGGATATCCATCTGGCGCTCGGTGTCGCCGGGCACTTCGTCGAGCTGACGCTGACAGTCCTGGGCAAACGCCGGCCAGTCGGGTGGTGCCCGGAGCGTTTCGTCGTCGAGCAATTCGTCGAGCAGCAGCGGATGCCTGGTCAGGTAGGTGGCGGCCCAGCCGCTGGCATGCATCATGCGAATGACGCGTTCGAGCGCATCGGGATATTCGGTCAGCAATGCCAGGTAGGACGCACGCCTGGCGATGGCTTCGAAGAAATCGAGCAGGCGTCCCAGCGTGACGGTATGGCCATTGGCGATGCGGGTTACCAGCGGCAGGGCGGCATTGATCAGGTTGGTCAGGCGCACCCGGCTGGCTTCGGGCATGGACTGCAGGCGCGGCGACAGCCAGGTCGACTGCAGCCGCTGGGCGGCGCGCGCCGGTTCGTCGAATTGCAGCGTGACCAGGTGCGCAGTCATGGTCTCCAGGCTGTCGTCATCGTTGAGCGTGGTGGCCCATTCCTGTTCTGCACCGCTGGCGCCGGCTACCGAATGATGGTCCTTGCGGTCGCTGAAGATGCCGTCGAACTGGGCGGCGACGAATTGCTGTGTCTCCTGCAGCGCAGCCAGCAGCGCTGGCGTATCGTCGAAGCCCATCATGCGTGCCACGATGGCCTGGTCGTGCGCGCTGGCCGGCATGGTGTGGGTCTGGGCATCGTCGAGATATTGCAGCCGATGCTCCAGGTTGCGCAAAAAGACATATGCCGCCTGCAAGCCATCGACGACTTCCGCACGCAGCAGGTTTTCCTGTGCCAGCACGCCGAGGACTTCCCGCGTGGAGCGCGAGCGCAGGGCCACATCGCGCCCGCCGCGTATGAGCTGGAAGACCTGCGCCAGGAATTCGATCTCGCGAATGCCGCCGCGCCCCAGCTTGACGTTGATGCAGCGTTCGGGATGGCGGGTTTCCTGGCGCCGCACTTCGGTGCGGATTTGCGCATGCATGTTGCGCATGGCGTCGATGGCGCCGTAGTCGAGATAGCGGCGGTAGACAAACGGGCGCACGATGCTGTCAAGGGTGGCGATGTCGTCAGCCGAGCCGGTGATGGCGCGCGCCTTGACCCAGGCATAGCGTTCCCATTCGCGTCCTTGCACCACCAGGTATTCTTCCACCATGTTCAGGCTGGCGGCCAGCGGTCCCGATTTGCCGTTCGGCCGCAAGGCCATGTCGACGCGAAACACGAAACCGTCTTCGATGATGGCGTCGAGGTCGGCGATCAAACGCTTGCCGAGGCGGATGAAGAATTCATGGTTCGAGAGCACGCGCTGGTCTGCCTTGCAAGCCACGGTTTCCCCGTCTTCGGGATAGACAAAGATCAGGTCGATGTCTGAAGAGACGTTGAGTTCACCACCGCCCAGCTTGCCCATGCCCAGCACGATCAATTGCTGCGCCAGGCCCGAGTCGGCGCCGGTGGGTACGCCATGCAGGGCAATCATTTCCGCGCTCAATGCGGTAACATGCGTGGCCACGGCGAAATCGGCAAATGCCGTCATCGCATCGACGACATGGGCCAGGTCGGCCTGGCCGCCGAGGTCGCGGCAGATCAGCGTGGCAATCACCAGATTGCGCACGCGGCGCATGGCGCGCGGCAAGCTGTAGCGGCTGTCGTCCTGCTGGCTGCCGGTGCGCCCGGCAGGCGAGCCGTCGTCCATCTCGCGTTCCAGCAGCTTGACGAATGCTGCGTGCTCCAGCACCACGGTGTCCATGGCCTGCAGCTGCGCGGCGCGCGCCGGATCGGCAGCCAGCCAGCGGGTGACAAAACGCGAGTCCTCGAGGGTGATGCCGGTAGCTGGATTCTGCAACCGCGGCTGCAACTGCGACTGCAGCTGCGACGGCTCTTGGGACGTTTGTGCCGCCGCCAACGCATGCACGTCCTGTTTTGCTGTGGGGGTCGAATTCATGTTTGCTGCATTCTCCATCATGATCTTTGTCATGAAATAGGTTGTTAGGGCAGAGCCATGCCCCGGCCAATGGCCGTGGCGGCGTCAATTCACGTCACGGCGCGCCAATCCATGAGAACATAGGTCAGGCGCATGTGCGCAGGTGCACGCGCGTGACGCTGATGCATTCACTGCCGCCCACGCCTGCCGCCGCTTTGCAGCCTGGCCATGCAAATGCGCCTGCAAGGGGTGCGGCGCCGGGTGCATGCAGATGTGCCCGCGCGTTTTCAAGGGCACAGGTTCGACACAGCGCGACGCGCGCCCTGTTTTTTTTAATTGTCATGCCCAGCCAGGTCATTATGACCTTTTTATTTGATGTCCACTAACCAGAACAGCCCGAGCAAGTCCAGCGCCCATGGCGATATGGACCCGCCCGCCATGAGGGGCTTCTGGCCGGGCTTGTGCCGGGGTTGCCGCGTCGCGGGCCAGGGCTGCAAACGCGTTCTCGGCCTGCTTGGCATTGCAGCGCTGCTCGGTTACTTCGCTTTCTGCGGACTGGTCCTGGTATTGCGGTATGCCGTGCTGCCGCAGATCGACCGCTACAAACCGCGCATCGAAGAAGCGGCCAGCCATGCGCTTGGCCTGCCTGTAACCATCGCCACGGTACAGGCTTCCTGGCGCGGTCTGGCTCCGCACCTGGTACTTGGCGATGTGCGGGTTCTCGATCACGACGGTGCGCCCGCGCTGCGTCTGCCCAAGGTTGCCGCGACCTTGTCCTGGCTTAGCGTGCCGCTGGCCGGTCTGCGCCTGCAGGCCCTGGATATCGACCGCCCTGAACTGTTCGTGGCCCGCAATACTGCAGGCCATGTACTGGTGGCCGGCATCGACCTCGAAGACCCGCGCCACAAGGATGGCGGCGGACTCGACTGGGTGCTGTCGCAGCGCGAGATCCGCATCCGTGACGGGGTGCTGCATTGGGACGATGCGCGCCGCAACGCCGCCCCATTGACGCTGCGCTCGGTCAACCTGCTGATGCAAAACAGCTGGAACAGTCACCGGCTCGGCTTGCGCCTGACTCCGCCTGCAGCCTTCGGCGCCCCTGTCGACTTGCGCGCCAGTTTCAACAGCCCGGTGTTTGCCCAGCGCAGTGCCGATTTCCACCAATGGCGCGGCAGGTTCTACGCCGATGTTGGACGCACCGATCTGGCTGCCTGGAAACCGTACTTTGACTATCCATTCGAACTGACGCAAGGCAGCGGTGCGCTGCGCGCGTGGCTGTCCTTCGACCACATGGCGCTCAAGGATGTCACGGCCGACCTGCAACTGGCCAGGCTCTCTGCGCGCCTGCAGCCGGAACTTGAACCGCTGGCCATTACGCAGCTTGCCGGCCGTGTCACCATGCGCGATACCGCAGCGCCGGCGACGAGTCCGCGTACTAGCATCACGGCAGCGGGAACCGCTGGAAGACCAACTATCGCGGCACCGGCGAGCACAACCACGGCAAAGGTTGTGGCGGCCGTTTCATCCGCCAATGGCGCAGCGGCAGCAGCATCTGCTTCAGGTCCTGGCACCGTTGAGTCAGGGGCAGATACGACGCCGGCAACGACGGCAGCGAACGCTGTTGAAGCACCTGGCTGGAAAACCTTTGGCCAGAATGGCTACGCGCTGGCGCTGTCCGGCTTTTCGCTGGAGAGCGCCGATGGCAAGAAACTGCCGGCCATCGATGCCAGTTTCAGCTTCCTGCCGGCCACCGGTGGCCGGCAGGCCAGCAGCAGCTTTTCTGCCAGCAGCCTCGACCTTTGCACCCTGGCCGACTTCGCCACCCGCCTGCCGCTGTCAAGCAGCCAGCGCCAGATGATCAGCGACCATGCGCCGCGCGGCGTGCTCAGCGGGTTGAGCGCCAGCTGGAGCGGCACCTATCCGGCCATCAGCGCTTATGCGATCAAGACCAGGTTTGCCGGCCTGGGCATGCTGGCCCAGCCGCCGCACCCAGCGCGGCCGAAGTCGGCCACCTTGCCAGCCATGGCGGCCACGCCGGCCATGGCTGGCTTCGAAAACCTCAGCGGCAGCATCGACGCCGATGAGCGGCGTGGCAAGCTTGCGCTCGACAGCAGCGCCGCCACATTACAACTGCCTGGCTATCTGACGGAACCGTCACTGGCGCTGGACAGATTGGCCGCGCAAGTGAAGTGGTCTGTCGATGCCCGCAACAACCGGGTACTCGAACTCGACGACCTGCGTCTGGCAAGCGGCGACATGCACCTGGCCATGTCGGCGCGCCAGGTCATGCCGATGGCCGCGTCAAAAGAGGGCGAGGCTGACCGGACCCATCGCAAGTCCGCTGGCAGCCTGAAGGTATCGGCACGGCTGGATCATTTCGACGTCAGCCACCTCGAGCGCTACCTGCCTTTGCAGACACCGCCGCACCTGCGCGACTGGTTGAGCGGTGCACTGGTCAGCGGCCAGGCCCGGGATGTCGCACTCGAGATAGACGGCGACCCGGCAAATTTTCCCTTCCATGCCAATGCAAACGCCGCCGGCCAGCCAGTCCAGCCGGGTGGTACGACGGCATCCACCCCGGGCCGCTTCACCGTGAGCGGCAAGATCGACAATGGTGTCCTGAATTACCTGCCCGGGCACACCGGTGCCGACGGCCACGCGCCCTTGTGGCCGCTGCTGGTGGCCATCAACGGCAGTTTTGCCGTCGACCGTACCCGCCTGCACATCCACGCCGACAGTGCGCAGACCAACGCCGCGGCGCTGTCGAAGGTCGATGCCGTCATCGCCGACCTGGCCACCGAGGACCGGATCCTGGAAATTACCGGCAGCGCTGCTGGTGCCTTGCAAAACTTCCTTGGCTATACGGTCGAAAGTCCGGTGGCCGGCTGGATCGGTCACTTTACCGAAGAAAGCCGTGCGGGCGGCAATGCCAGTCTGGAGCTGAAGCTGCAGATTCCGCTGGCGCGGGCTCATGAAAGCCGTGTCAATGGCGTGCTGAAATTTGCCGGCAATGACGTCACACTGCAAAAATTGCTGCCGCCGCTGACCCAGACCGGCGGCGAACTGGCATTCAACGAACACGGTTTCGAACTCACCGGCATCAGGTCGACCTTCCTGGGTGGCGCCGTGGCTATTACCGGCGGCACCCAGCGCGACGGCAGCATTGCCATCCGGGCCGAGGGCGCCATCAGCGCCGATGGCTTGCGCAGGAATTTTGCAGCGCCAGGCATGCTCAAGCTGCTGCAGCGAATCAATGGCAGCACCCGCTATGTGGCCACCATCAACGTGCGCAACAAGCGCCCGGAAGTGCAGGTGGAGAGCAACCTGGTCGGCCTGGCGCTGGACTTCCCGGCGCCACTGCAAAAAAGCATGGCTGAAAACATGCCGCTGAAGTTCGACATGCACGACATCGCCTCCGAGGATGTGACAGTCTTGCGGGATGAATTCAATCTGTCGCTTGGCACGGCGGTTGCCGCCCGCTACGCGCGCAAGAAAGCCCTGGGCCAGGATGCTGGCTGGATGGTCGAGCGCGCTGGCATTGGCGTGAATGTGCCGGTGCCGCAGCCCGAAAGCGGATTGACCGCCAACGTCAGCTTGAAGACGCTCGATATCGATGCCTGGCGCAGCAGCCTTGGCTTGAGCGGTGCAGCCATGGCCAGCAGCGCTGCCGTAGCCGACCCTGCGGGCCAGGGTGCACAGAGTGCCGCACCAGCGGCGCCGGAGCTTGATCAGCTTGGCCTGGCCCAGTACATCGAACCCGAGGTACTGGCTGCCCGCGCCACCGAATTGATCATCATGGGCAAACAGCTCAACCATGTGGTGGTGGGCGCTTCCCATCAGGATACGCTTTGGCAAGCCAACATCGATTCCGATGAGGCGTCCGGCTACGTCAGCTGGAGCGAGCCGCGCCATGGCCGCGGTCTCGGCGTGGCCACCGCGCGCCTGGCCACGCTCTCGATTCCCAAATCGGCGACCGATGAAGTCTCGACCCTCCTCAAAGGCACGAACGCCACCATGGAAATGCCGGGATTGGACATTGTCGCCGAACACTTCGAACTGGGCGGCAAGCAGCTGGGCAAGCTCGAACTGCTGGCCAGCAATTCCAGCGCCGCCACCGGGCGCGAATGGCGCATCAGCAAACTGGCGCTGTCGAACAGCGATGGCGTTCTGCACGCCAGCGGCAAGTGGGCCAACCCTGGCCCCGACAGCATCACGGCACTCGACTACACGCTGGAGATCAGCGATGCCGGCAAGTTGCTCGAACGGTTTGGTTTTGGCCGTGTGGTCCATGGCGGCAAGGGCATCATGGCTGGCGAACTCAACTGGAACGGCTTGCCGTTTTCGCTCGATCTGCCAAGCCTGAGCGGGGAGGTCAAGCTCGACCTGTCCTCGGGACAGTTCCTCAAGGTTGACCCGGCTGCTGCCAAGCTGCTCGGCGTGCTGAACCTGCAGTCGCTGCCGCGCCGCCTGGCACTTGATTTCCGCGATGTGTTCTCGGAAGGCTTTGCCTTTGACGGCGTGCTGGCCAGCGCCAACATCGATCAGGGCATCATGAGCACCGAAAATTTCAAGATGCGCAGCGTCGCGGCCGTGGTGCTGATGAATGGCAGTGTCGATATCGCCCGCGAATCGCAGGACCTGCATGTGGTGGTTCTGCCTGAAGTCAATGTCGGCGCCGCCTCGGTTGTGTACGGCTTGATGGTCAACCCTGTCATCGGCCTGGGCACCTTCCTGGCGCAGCTGTTCCTGCGCGACCCGCTGATGCAGGCCTTCACCATGGAATACCAGGTCAGCGGACCCTGGAAGGAACCGCAGGTGAAAAAACTCGCGCGCTCGGGCTTGGCTTCCG